>WOZB01000167.1 GCA_011620445.1 Anaerolineaceae bacterium
TACGGTCTCCATATTTTTATTACCCAACCAAATACAACATGAGACCTAAAGGTCAGGTTCCGCGCACGGTGAGGACACCGGCGCGATCAGGGCATGCAAGAGAACATCCATAAGCCAAGCCTGTCGCCTTCACCTGTCACCTTCACCCGGCCATCAGCCGGCCATCCTGTTATAATTCTGTTTGCATCTTGCCACTTTACGGCACCTGGAGGATTTATGGAAATAACCTGGTACGGAAATTCTTGCTTTCGCCTGACTGAACGCGGCCTGGCGTCAGTTGTCACTGACCCATTCGACCATGCCATGGCAGGTTACAACCCGCTAAAACTGAAAGCAGAAATTGTCACCGTCAGTTGCAACGATCTGGCACACAACAACACATCAGCCGTTAAAGGCGACCCATTCATCATCAATGGTCCCGGCGAATACGAAATTGGCGGCGTTTTCATCACCGGTATTCAAACTTCACCGCACGGCAAAGAATTCAAAGGCCTGCGCAATACCATCTACATGATGGATTTTGGCACCCTAACGGTCGTGCACCTGGGCATGGTTAAGGATGTGCCCACCCAATCCATGGCCGAAGAGCTGGGCACCATCAACATTGCCCTTGTACCGGTTGGTGATGGCGGCAGCCTCAACTCCGCCAAAGCAGCTGAAGTCATCAGCATGCTCGAACCGAACATCGTCATCCCCATGTATTATGAAACCCAAAACTCCAAGTTACCCCTGGACCCGCTGGCCAAGTTCCTCAAAGAAATGGGCTTGACCGAGCTTGAAACCATGGAATCTTACAAAATCGCTTCAGCTGCCTCATTGGGAGAAGAAGAAACCAAAGTGATTGCCCTTGACCCAAAGTTAATGGCTCTATAGGATTAAATGGCCCCTGTAAAAGTAATCATTACCTGGAATATCAAAACGAACAACGAAGAAGAATACTTCAAGTTCGTGATGCACGATTTTATGCCCAAGGTTAACGCGGCCGGCCTGGAAGTAACCGATGCCTGGGCGACCGTTTATGGTGATGCGCCGCAAATCCTGGTGGGGGCGATTATGCCTTCATTTGAGGAAGCCCGCAAACTGTTGGAATCCGAGGAATGGTTAGCCCTGGCCAGCCAGTTGATGGAATACGTGGACGACTTCAAAGTGAAGATCGTCAACCCCAAAGGTGCCTTCCAGTTCTAAGCGTGAATTTTTCAGGCGCTCTTCTCAAATGGTATGACCAAAACGCCAGGGTGCTTCCCTGGCGTTCGCATCCCAGCCCTTACCGCACTTGGGTCTCTGAAATCATGCTGCAGCAAACCCAGGTGGAAAGTGTTATCCCCTATTTTGAGCGCTTCATGCAGCGTTTTCCCAACTTTGAAAGCCTGGCAATGGCTACCCAAAGCGAGGTATTGAGCCTTTGGGAAGGTTTGGGTTATTACTCGCGCGCGCGTAACTTGCACAAGGCCGCCCAGCTTGTGATGGCAGAATACGGGGGTAAGCTGCCTTCCACATCCAAGCAGCTTATGCAACTACCAGGAATTGGGCGCTATACTGCTGGGGCGATTGCCTCAATTGCCTATGGGCAATCTGAGCCGGCCCTGGATGGCAATATTCGGCGTGTTTATTCCCGCCTGCTGGCATTGGAAGAACCTCTGCGAAGCCCCGCAAGTGAAAAACTGCTCTGGAGCTTCGCCCGTGAAGCCTGCCCCAATGAGCGCGCGGGCGATTTCAACCAGGCGCTGATGGATCTTGGTGCCAGCATCTGCCTGCCAAATCAGCCTCTCTGCCCGCAATGTCCCTTGCAAGCCAATTGCCAGGCCTTTCAGCAAGGCTCGCAGAACCAAATCCCGGTTGTAGAAAAGAAAGCACCTGTCCCACATTACATTGTTACTGCCGCGGTCATCCAGCAGGAGGGCCTGGTACTCATCCAGCAGCGGCCGCAAAAAGGGCTGCTGGGCGGTTTGTGGGAATTTCCCGGTGGTAAACTGGAAAGTTCCGATGCTAACCTGGCTGCCTGCCTGCAGCGTGAGATCTGGGAAGAAATTGGAGCGCGAATTTTAATAGGGCCTGCCTTCGGGGTTTACAAGCATGCCTATACGCATTTTCGCATCAGACTGCATGCCTTCCTGTGCCAGTTGGAACCTGGGCAGCAAGTCACTGAAACGGATTCCCTGCGCTGGGTCCAGCCTTCTCAGTTGGCTGGTTTTGCCATGGGCAAAGTTGACCGCCAGATTGCCGAAAATCTGAACAAAGACCTGCTGCAGTAATATTTAGAGAATATCGAGAATTTCCGGAAGAGAGCGGATTTCATAGGTCGGTTTAGCACTGTGCCCCTTGCCGCTCGGGTTGAAGAAACAGGTATCCACGCCATAAGCCTGGCCGCCAGCAATATCGGAGCTGAGAGAGTCCCCCACTACCAGGGTTGTACCCTTATCCAACCAACCTGAACGTTGGCAGGCGATTTCAAAAATCCTTGGGTCTGGCTTAGCCACACCCACCTCTTCAGAGATGACCACGGTCTTGATTAGCGAAACAATAGGCGAGTTGTAATAACAGGCATCCTGGACTTCTTTGGCACCGTTGGTCACAATCGATTGGATGTAGCCCCGGGCATGCAGCTCGCGCACAACACCTTCTGCTTCGGGGTAAAGCGCCTTGTGTTCACCCAGCGACCACAGATAATCGGCATTCAAAGCCCGGCTGTCCACGTTTCCCTCACCGAAGAATTCATCAAAACGCCCCACCAGAACTTCGTCCTTGGTGTAACGCTTTTCCTCCAGCCCTTCCCAACGGCGGAGGTTCACAATTTTGAACGCCTCAAGGGTTGTAGCCGGATCGTAGGTTAAGCCGTGTTTTCTCATGGCATACTGCAGGGCGATTTCTTCGGCTTTGTCAAAGTCAAAGAGGGTGTTGTCGAGATCCCAGAGGATAAGCTTGTAGGGTTTTGGCATATTAATATCTTTGGCGTGCATAAATATTCAACCAGAAACGGAAGGTTCCAGTTCTGATTGAAAGCTAAATTGCGGATTTAAGTGCCGAACTGCCGATCGCCGGCATCGCCCAAGCCAGGCAGAATGTAACCGTGCTCATTCAGCCGCTCATCAATATGACCGATATGAATAGGCACATCTGGATGGGCATCGTGCAGGGCCTGGATACCTTCCGGGGCAGCAATCAGACCCAGGAATTTGATTTTCCTGACCCCCCACTTCTTAAGAATGTCCACTGTGGCCACGGCGGAACCGCCGGTTGCCAGCATCGGGTCAAGGATCAGGCAGACCGAAACGGTCGGTTCAACGGGCAGGCGGTTGTAGTAAGAAACTGGCTTCAGGGTGCGTTCATCGCGGTAGAGGCCGATGTGCCAGACTTCGGCACTGGGCATCAACTCCCAAACGCCTTCCACCATACCCAGCCCAGAGCGCAAAATCGGTACCAACCCGATGCGTTCCATCAATTCCGTACCATCCGTTACAGCCAGAGGGGTTTGCACCGTAGTAGGCCGGGTGGCCAGGTCTTGCGTGGCCTCATAGGCCAGCATGACCGCAATTTCCCTCACCACTTCCCGGAATTTCTTTGGCTCAGTTTCCACGTTGCGTAAAATCGTCAGCTTGGTGGCCATTAATGGATGCGGCGAAGGAAATACGTTGTTCATCGTCACCTCAGATCTTGTAAATTATGGATTAATAGACCATAGAAAGGCCCTTTTCGCAAGGGTGAAAGCCGGTTTTGAGACCACAAAATAAATCAGCGGTCCTGTTTGCTGAAATTTTATTTATTGCTCTATACATATCCACCCATTGCACTTTACAATTGAGGCATGCAATACCTGGTCGATGGTCACAATTTGATCCCAAAAGTACCTGGGCTGAGCTTATCTGACCCGGACGATGAAGAGCAATTGATCGAAAAGCTCTCCAGCTGGGCGCGCAATTTCAAGCAGAAGGTGATCGTCTTTTTTGACCGCGCCCCTCAAGGTAAAGCAGGCACACGCCACGGCAGCGGGGTAACCGCGGTTTTCGTGCCAGATGGAAAGACAGCGGACAGCGCCATCATGGACGCGCTGGCTATACTAAAGAATGCCGCCAGGAATGTTACCGTCGTCAGTTCAGACCGCATGGTGCAGGCAGCTGCCAGGGCAGCGCATGCCAAAGTGTTGAAAAGCGAAGACTTTGCAATGAGCCTGTTCGAGCTAAAAAGTGCTTCCGGGCCTGCCAGAGAAAATCCAGCGTTAACATCTGGTGAAATCGCCGAATGGGAAGCCATCTTCTCTTCAAATAATGACTGATATCCAGTAGAATTACCATGACACCTTCTACAAAAGGTTTTACAATTTTTTCAAAGGTTTTCCAATTTTTAAGACGAAACCGTCTCGGTATACTGGACGGAAGAAGGCTAACAACATGAGTACCAAGAGGATTCTTGCCATTCAAGCCCATCCAGACGATGAATCCTTTGGCATAGGAGGAACCCTCGCCTGGTACGCCAGGCAAGGCGCTGAAATCACTCTGGTAACAGCCACCGGCGGCGAGAATGGCCCCGTGCCTGAGGCTTACAAGCAGAGCGGTCAAAGCGTTAAGGAAATCCGCACCGCGGAACTGGATTGTGCTGTGAAAGTATTAGGCCTGACGCGCTTAATCCGCCTTGGTTACCAGGACTCCGGCATGCAAGGC
>WOZB01000178.1 GCA_011620445.1 Anaerolineaceae bacterium
CGGTTCTGATAATTACATTCTCTCTGACCCCACGATTGGAATTCCCACGCCAATGTTGGGGCAGTGGCCGGACAAAAGTTACCACACTTCCGCCGATACCCTGGAGGTCATTGATCCATTCATCTTGGCCCAATCGGCGGCTTTTGCGGCCAGCTTTGCCTACACGCTGGCAAACCTTCAGCCCGAGCATCTGCCTTACCTGATGGCGCGCGGCAGGCAGGATCTCATCCATCAGAGTTACCAGAAATGCATCGCCCTGCATCAGAAAAATGCCTCTCCTGAACAAATTTACTTGCAATCCCAGTTGCGTCGGTCGGCCAGACTGGCCTGCAATCAGGCTTATTTGCATTATTTCGAAACCACCCCAGCTAAAATTGTTGAAATGGTGGAAGATGAGAATACATGGATCACCCAGGTTTGTGATGCGGAGATGGAACGTTTTCTCGACGATTTCTACCCGGAATACATCCCCCAACCTCAAGTTATCCCAGAAGTGTACCGCTACATACCCAGGCGCGCATTTATTGCTCCGCTTAATAAGCTGGACGACCTTACCGCTGGCGACACAGAAAAGACAAAAGCTTATAAAGCTTTTACCAAAGACTTCCGCAAGCAGGTGAACTCACCGTTTTCCTTTGAGTCACTCATCCAGTACCATATGGATGGCAAAAAGACCCTCTGGCAAATTGCCCAATCCGCCATCTACGAAGCCAACGAGGGTACGGTGGAGTATGTGCATGCCTATGTCCAGTTATTAACCATGTTGGGTCTTGTTAATATTTGATGTCTATAACGCTAGGTTGGGTGGAACGACAAAAAGGGCAACACTACCAATCAACTTTGTGGGGCGTAACCCAACCTTGTTAGTTCGTCGGGTTTCGGTCCATAAATTTGTCGCCTTCCCAACCATCTTAGTCCCTCCACCTGACGTGCGAGAAATCAGACATTTCTACTTTACTCGTTTAGGACATTAATTATTTGCTCTTACAAAGCACGCCTTCACACAACACACCTTCACAGATTATCTAAACCGATTACCAAATTAAGCACTCCTTCATAGTGTAATTATAATATTTTCATATTATAATTTCTTAGGGTTGATGTCCAATTATTCAAGTCAGTGTCGGGGGCTGTAAAGCAGGAGGCATACTATGAAAAAGACAATCCAGTTGTTGATTTTGTCTGTCATGTTGTTCAGTCTTGTCGGATGCGAGAATTTTTTAGGCCCAATGGGGTTTTTAGGCAGCGATGAAAATCCAAGCAATAAAAACAATTCTAATTCGCTGGTAGGACCTATTGATGAACCTATTGAAGAGCCTATCGCAGAACCTGTTACAGAACCTGTCGTACCAGAAGGATCGGTAGCAGAAGAGCCTAAGAAAGACGGCTACTGGGAACTGTATGACTCTAAGCTTATTGTTCCGCAGAATCAGACCATCGGAGATGGAAACCCCACCATTGAGTATGACTTCTCTTCAAGTAAAACATCGATTGGCCTCAATACGGTGCGAACTGGAAAAGATGGCAGCACAGAACGTATTCAGACCTACGGCAGCTGGTCAGTTCCTGAAGAGGTATATTTTGCCGAACACACAATTCGTATCAATCTGGAAGCTGGCGTTACCAGTTTTAATAAGGTCTGGACTAATTTTATTGGGGTTGCTGTCTATGCCTATCTCGGTTCTGAGAATACACCATTTGGTCAAGCAACCGAAAAGGCATTGCGAGACGATAATGGTATAGGCACTTGCCGTGCAACAATTGATGACGGAAAAATTACGGTCGCTCAGGCAAACAAGGAAGTGTCCATTACTGTGCATGAAGGTTCTGCCAATCAAAAAATGGTAATCTTTGTTGTTGCCAGCAATCAAGGCTACCAGGGCGGCGTTATGTACTATTACGCCTGGAAAGATTGGTAATTAGCCAGCTAAAAAACCTCGTCAAGTTCGAGTGTCAAATACAAGTGTCAAGTACAAGCCTTGACTCTCATCGACTCATGGTATACTTTTCGGGCTCTGGCTTGCGCCAGGGACACTATTTCACACGCCTTGGCATAGACTCTCCCGCGTGCCTTCGGGTTCGGAGCGGTTGCAAAGCCAGGCGGCGGCATAACGCAAAGGAGTTATCATGCCTGCTGTATCTATGAAAGCCCTCCTCGAGAGTGGCGTCCACTTCGGACATCGCACCAACAAATGGAACCCCAAAATGCGCCCGTACATCTTTACGGAACGCAACGGCATCCACATTATCGACTTGCAACAAACCGTCAAACTACTCGATGATGCCTTCAACTTCATTCGCAACTCTGTTGCCAATGGCGGCACGGTGCTTTTCGTCGGCACCAAACGCCAGGCCCAGGAGACCATCCAGCAAGAAGCTGAACGCGCCGGCATGCCCTACGTCAATCAGCGCTGGCTTGGCGGCACCCTCACCAACTGGGTCACCATCCAGCAGCGTCTCGTCGAACTGACCCGTCTTGAGAAGATGAAGGAAAATGGTGAAGTTTCCCTGCTGACCAAGAAGGAAGGCCTGATGATCGATCGCGACATCGAACGCCTCAATAGCCGTCTCTCCGGTGTCCGCAACATGAAAAAACTGCCTGATACCATATTCGTCGTCGATATCGAACGCGAAGCTACTGCTGTCAAGGAAGCCCTGACCAAAGGTATCACCGTGGTCGCCCTCGTGGATACTAACTGCGACCCCACTAATGTGGACTATGTTATCCCCAGCAATGACGACGCCATCCGCGCCATCAAGCTCCTGGTTGGCCGCATCGCCGATGCCTGTATCGAAGGCAAGGCCATGCGCAAAGATGTGGAAGAAGAAATTCCCACCACCGCTGCCCCCAGCAATATTTCCCGCCGTCTCGATGAAAACGAAGAATTAAGCGATGAAGATTTGCTCGGAGCTTCCACGCGAGCAAAGATAGTTGTTGAAAAGCCGGAAGAAGTTGAAGCTCCTGTCGAAGAAGCTAAACCCGCAGCCTAAGCCTCCCCAGCTGAATAAGCTTTGTAGAGCCCGAGAGACCGAGAAAACAGAAGGAAAATAATGGAAATTACAACCGATATGATTAAAGAACTGCGCGACAAGACCAACTGCGGCATTATGGATTGCCGAAACGCGCTGAAAAAAGCTGATGGTAACATGGAATTGGCCGTGCGTGAACTGCGCCAAAAAGGCCTCCAGACCGCTGCCAAGCGTGCTGACCGCGTTTCCGCCGAAGGTAAAGTGCAGGTTTACATCCATGGTGAAGGCCGCCTGGTTGTTGTTGTAGAAGTAAACTCAGAGACTGATTTCGTTGGCAAAAGCCCCATGTTCCTGGAATTAGCCCAGGAACTGGCACTGCAGATCGCGGCCGCCAACCCCAAGTACATCTCCGATAAAGACGTCCCCGCGGACGTGCTTGCCCACGAAAAAGAAATGATCGAAGCCCGTGCGCGCCTTGAAGGTAAAAAAGACGCCGTTATGCCCAAGATCGTTGAAGGTTACATGAAGAAGTTCTTCGAAGAACAAGTGCTCATGGACCAGAAATACTTCCGCGATGAAAACCGCACTGTGGCAGACCTTTTCAACGAGAAGGTCAGCGCCCTGGGCGAGAATATCGTCATCCGCCGCTTCATTCGCTGGCAGTTGGGTGAAGTATCTCAAACGCCTGAAGCCCCTGCAGCTGAATAAGTTTAAAAAGAGCCAACCTCCGTTGGCTCTTTTTTTGCAACCATCTGGGAAACACAAAGGAGAAATGCCATGCTCGAAAAAACCTTGAAATACAAACGCATCCTGCTTAAGCTCTCCGGAGAGTCCCTGGCCGGCAAGTCGGGTTACGGAATTGACCCTACCGAGGCGGCTTCCATCGCTGAAATGGTGAAGGCGGTTTATGAAACCGGAGCCGAAGTGGCCGTGGTCATTGGTGCTGGCAACCTCTGGCGCGGTGCGATTGGCGAAAATTCGGGTATGGACCGCGCGACCGCCGACTATATGGGTATGCTGGCAACCATGATGAACGCCTTAGCCTTGATGGACGCCCTTGAGAAAGTAGGCGTTACCGTGCGGGTGCAATCCGCCATCGAAATGAACACTATCGCTGAGCCCTATATTCGCCGCCGGGCTATCCGCCACCTTGAAAAAGGCCGGGTGGTCATTTTTGGTGCCGGTACCGGCAACCCCTATTTCTCAACGGACACCGCAGCCGCTCTGCGGGCTACTGAAATTGGGGCCGATGTGGTTATCAAGGCTACCAAAGTCGATGGCGTCTACGATAGTGACCCCAATAAGAACCCGAATGCCAAACGCTTTGATAAGCTCTCCTACCTGGATACCATCGCCAAACGTATTACGGTCATGGATTCAACTGCCATCACGCTCTGCATGGATAACGACCTGCCCATCCTGGTGCTCAACCTGAGGGATCAGGAAGGTCTGATTGGCGCCTTGCACGGTGAAGCCCACGGTACACTCGTCAGCCACGAAAGTTGATCTTTACCTCTAAATCATAATAGCCCACGCTTGTGGGCTATTTTTTTACGAGTACGGTGTGTAATAGGACGTTGAAATCAACCTTGCGCCGAAAGCAATAGGCAGCAAAATCATTGGCTGGCATTTCCAGC
>WOZB01000118.1 GCA_011620445.1 Anaerolineaceae bacterium
GTTTATGCCAGGTCATGGGGAAGCGGGAAGTGCTGCCCGGGGAGCGGACGTTGGATAAGGCCTTTGCCAAATTGGGGAGGATGGAGAGGTGTAGACGCAGTGGGTTGGCTGCACACTTTCAGCGGGGGATGGAAGGCAGCCATCTGGTTCCTGGTCCTCTTAGCGCCGTTGGCTATTCCAGCCGGGGTTTTTGCATCACGTAGATATTTCCTTGAGGATGCCCAGCCTGCCAAGTCTGGCTAAACCTGGTCTTGATGAGCAACCTGCAACGGAATATCCAACCTCCTGTGGGTGCTCTCTTGGGGCGATGGCAGCATCAGGTCAAACCGTAAAAATCAAGATTCAGAGATTAAAAGCCAATCGCGGCAGTTTTTACTTCTGCCGCGACTGGGGCTCTGCTTAATAGACTATAAAGAGGCGTTAGGCCAACCTTACGCAAAAAGGGTCAGGCTTTTACGCCAACCCCGAGGAATACTTCCTGAACAATGCTGTTCTCCTGCAAAGCCTGGGCCGTATCCGCGTAACGAATATGGCCGGTCTCCATGACGATGCCATAATGGGCAATCTTCAGGGCTGCCCTGGCGTTCTGCTCACTGAGCAAGATGGTTGTTCCGCGCTGGTTCAGCTCCTGGATGATGCTAAAAACCTGCCTTACCAGGAGAGGCGCAAGGCCAAGCGACGGTTCGTCCATGATCAGCAATTTAGGTTTTGACATCAACGCCCTGGCAATGGCGAGCATTTGCTGTTCACCGCCACTCAAAGACCCAGCTAGCTGCTTCTTGCGGCTTGAGAGCGCTGGGAATAATTCGTACATTTTCTTCCGGTCTTCTTCTATCGTATCCTTTTCAGTTCTGATAAAAGCTCCGATTTCAAGATTCTCATCTACAGTCATTACAGGAAAAATACGTCTGCCTTCCGGAACCAGGC
Source organism: Anaerolineaceae bacterium (assembly GCA_011620445.1). Classification (GTDB taxonomy): domain Bacteria; phylum Chloroflexota; class Anaerolineae; order Anaerolineales; family Anaerolineaceae; genus Mesolinea. The sequence continues at coordinate 928 of WOZB01000118.1, forward strand.
TAATCCCTCTCCTGACGACATAATCAGCATCCATATGTTCGATACGGGTCCCTTCGAATGTGATGGTTCCCACTTTCGGATGCAGCAAGCCCATGATGGTTTTGATGGTCGTCGATTTACCGGCTCCGTTTGCGCCAATCAGCGTTGTAATTGTGCCTTGTTTAACTTCAAATGAAATGCCTTTGACAGCGCGAATCTCTCCATAATAAGTTTGGATGTTATCGACGACTAGCATTATAGATCTTCCTCCTTACCGAGGTAAGCCTCGATAACCCTGGGGTCACTCCGAACGCAATCACAATCACCCTCTGCGATTTTCTTGCCATAATCGATGACAGTAATCTCATGGCAAGAGCCCATCACCAACTTCATGTCATGTTCCACAAGGAAAATGGTTATGCCTGATTGGCGAATTGTAGTGAGAATTTCTGCCAATTCATTGGTTTCCACCTCATTCAATCCCGCGGCAGGTTCATCAAGCAGCAAGATCTTCGGTTCTGTAGCCAGGGCGCGGGCGATCTCCACCCGTCGCTGAGTTCCATAAGGCAGGCTGACAGCCAGGTTGTGAGCATATTGCCGGATATCAAGCAAGTCCAACAACTTCATGGCTTTTTCAGTGAAAAGATCATTTTCTTTCTGAGCAGCGATGGGATTAAACATCACGTTCAATAGCTGGGTCTTTGCCAGGTGCCCCATCGAGACCATCACGTTTTCAAGGACGGTCATACTCTTGAATAATCTCAGGTTTTGAAAAGTTCGGGCAAAACCCGCCTGGGTAACTTTGTGCGCTGGCAAGCCGGTGATATTCTTTCCCTCAAAAACGATCTTACCGCTGGTGGGTTTGTAATATCCTGAAAGCATATTGAAAATCGTGGTTTTTCCTGACCCGTTTGGGCCGATCAAACCATGAATTTCACCCTTATTTACACTGAAGGAAATGTCATCAACGGCAACCAGTCCGCCAAACTTCATAGTTAGGTGTTCAAGCTCAAGAAACATTGCTGTCCTCCCCGACGGTCGTACCCGATTTTAGTTTATTGAATCTGGATGTTAGCATCGTCACATAAGGTTTCAAGAGAGTAAAAACCTGCATTAAACCACCGGGAACGAATAAAACAACTACCATAATTGCCAACCCATACACAACGTATTGCCAGTCTTGAATAGCTCTCAAGTATTCCTGCAGAACGGGTAGGATAAAAGAACCTATCAGAGATCCGTTGAGGTTACCCAAACCCCCTACCATGGTCAACGTCATAATAAATAAGGTGGTTTTATGTTCAAAAATATCCGGGCTAATATAGGCGTTCAGGTGGGCATACAAGGCACCTGCCGCGCCGGCAAAGCAGCCGCTTATAATGAACGCTAATAATTTATAGAAGCCGGCATTCACCCCCATCGCGGGCGCCGTTTTATAGTCGTCTCTAATCGCACGGAAGTTACGACCAACCCTGCCCGACAATATCTGCCTGGAGATGAGGAAAGTAGCAATCACAGCAATCAGGATCAAATAGTAATATCTTTGCTCAGTATTGATCTTGAAACCAAACAAGGCAGGCTTGGCGATTTTTGATATCCCATCCACACCGCCAGTTAGTTTGGTTTCATTGACCAAAATAATGTTGATTACTTCATTCAAACCAATTGTTACGATAGACAGGTAATGTGCTCGCACTTTTAGAGCCGGAAGCCCCACAAAACCACCTACCAATCCACCCGCGACAATCGCACACGGCAGGGTGAGCCATAATGAAAGCCCCAAACGCTGGTTAAGCAAACCTGCGGTGTATGCTCCAACAGCCCAGAGCGCGCCCATGGCCAGATTCATTTGACCCGCATAGCCCATCGCAATGTTAAGCCCCAGGCTCAACATCATATAAATTCCAACCAAATTCAAAATATGAACCTGGTAACTGTTTTTTGCTAATAAAGGAAATATTAATAATGCAATCCCGGCAATGGAGAACAAGATTAACTTTAGAGTTTTCGGGTTTTTCTTCATTTAGTATTCTGCCTCCAACTATCCTCGTTTATCCTCGCCATTTAAACTTTGTCCACTTGTTTCTCGCCAAGGATACCTGAGGGCATGAACATCAGTACCACCAGTACGATAATAAACGAGATACCTTTCGTATATTGGGAGGAAATGTAACCAGCAGAGATTGCTTCAATAATTCCGAAGGAAACGCCGCCAAGAATTGCACCTGGGATATTACCCAATCCACCCAAAACTGCTCCAGCGAATGCTTTAGTCCCAACAGCAGAACCCATGGCTGGGTTTACATACACAATTGGAGCCGCCAAAATGCCTGCAGCGGCAGAAAGCCCGAACCCAATGGCGAAGGTGATAGCATTGGATTGATTGACATGGATGCCCATTGTCCTGGCGATATCCCGATCCTGGGCTGACGCGCGCATGGCTTTTCCTGTTTTGGATTTTGTGAGAAAAATCTGCAAAGCAATCACCAGAATAGCCGCAACAGTCACAAGCAAAATATTCTGAGGGAGAATGCGAATGCTTCCAAGAATGATTGGTTTCGATGAAACCGGAGACTTGACGGCGAAACCTTCCGCGCCAAAGATGATGATCATCAAATTGTCCAGAATAAATCCCAGGCCGATTGTCCCCAGAAGCATGTTCCTTAAATCAACGTCGGCCAATTTTCGGAATACGCGCTCCATTACCACCCCAAATCCTGCGCATAGCAGTATGCCGATGATGAACGATACCCAATAAGAGAATTGCAGCCCCATCACCATCCCCCGATACCAGATCATGCCCAGATAGGTACCTACCATATAAATACTACCGTTCGCAAAATTGATCAGACCCATGGAGCGATAAATCATTGAAGTACTCAATGCCACAAGGGCATAAAGGCTGCCGATGCCTATTCCTCCGATGATTGTCTGAACAAGTACGCTTAATTCGCGCATGCTGCTCCCTTCACGTAAATTATCAAATTATCAAGCTTCCAGGGGCGGGTCTTCCCGCCCCTGGAAATTTCAAGGATTTTAGTTTCCTAAGAATTCAGTTTTTCCGTCGGCCAACCACTTACCCATCATGGTCTTGGTGAGGGTTTCACCATTTTCTTCGACGCAGATATTACCCTGCAGACCTTGTAGGTTGCAGACTTTGTGCATTTCTGCGGCAACATTTTCAGGAGTGAGTGGATCGGCTTTTTCCATGGCGATGAATACAACCTGCATCAGGTCATACACATTCGCGCCGTGGGTTTCTGCTTCAGCTCCCCATCGATCAAAATAGGCTTGGGCAAATTTCCGGGTCTGATCATTGTAATCATTGCCCGGGTAGCCTGAAGCAAAGATGATCCCTTCCGCGAATTCCGCGCCAGCGGTTTCCAGGAATTTTGGGGTACCAATGGGCTGTCCACCGGCCATGATGCCCGTGAAGCCCAATTGCCGTGCTTGCTTGGCGATCAAACCGGCTGCAACTTCAGAACTCGAAATGAGCAGAACTTCTGGGTTAATATTGATGATCTTGGTTAATTGGCCTGAGAAGTCCTTGTCATCAGCACCATGCTGTTCGTAAGCCAGCGGTTCCAAACCTTTTTCCTTCAGTGCGGCGGTCTGATATTCAGCTTCGCCCTTGCCGTAGGCAGTGTTGTCACCGATGATCGCGAACTTGGTATAACCC
>WOZB01000255.1 GCA_011620445.1 Anaerolineaceae bacterium
GCCCAGGTCCATATGCACCAACACGCCTGGCTCCACCCTGCAGTTTGCAGCAGGCAGGGTGTGGCCGGCAACTGAAGCAGCGCCCACCGAAATGTTTGGGCAGGGGTCCCAGCTGGGAGTAACCTCCCGTCTACTCATCAAGCCCTGTACCATGGCGTAAAGTTCTTCCTCGTTCATGCCAGTCTTGATATTTCTGCCGATTTCACCCACGATTTCTGCGGTTGTGCCCGCGGCAACACGGATGCGCTCTACCTCGGCTGGGCTTTTCTGTCCTCGCAAGGAACGCACAAGGTCTTCAGAACTCACCAGACGATCACCGTAAGGGGTGCCGGTAAGTGCTCTCTTCAAACTCAGCCAGGTGCCGTGGCTCAAACCGTCTGCTGAGACATCATTTTCGGAATAGTTGAGAGCAATGCTGGCCGGGTTCAAGCGTTCGAGTATATTCAGTAAAGGCGGGAAGAAATCTTCATCATAGGCAGTGACTTCTTTGTAGCCCCCCATGCGGCGCACGTTCTCAGCGTCGAAACGCCCCACGATGGCAAGGCGTTCGCCTTTGGCGGTCAAAATAAAAGCCGAAAGCCAGGTCATCTCAAGCCCCAAAATGAAATCCAGCACGGGTTCTGGCTTCATGGAGGTCTCTGCCCCCAGGGTCAGCCACATATCCAGGCCATATTTTCCAAGGAGGCCGGGAACCTGGCCCAATTTTTGATTTTGAATCGTAAAGTCGATCATACCGCTCCTTATTGAATGGGTAGTCCTTAAGATTGAAACTGGGTTCCAGGATTCCCAGAGCTTCAATACCCCGCATTAATTGTTCGGGGGTAGGAAAATTTGTGAACGAGACCCTGCCCCTGGGTTAAGAATCACATATCGTAGAAAAGATTGGCAGAGGCGAACACAGGGTCGCTGGTGGCATTAATGCCCAGTTCGCGGAAGATGCGCTCATCTTCATCACCCAGCATGGTAGCCGAATGAGCCTGGCAGCCGTCAAACATATGCATTCTATTCAAAGCCAGCTGCGCCATCGGGTTGGTAACCGCGGAGATACTCAGGGCAATCAGCACTTCCTGGGCATTCAGCTGCGTGCGCTCGCTGTCGGAGAGTTGACGTTTTAGGTTGCGTATGGGTTCAAGAACTGCCGGCGAGATCAAATGCAGGTCGTCGGCAATTTTGGCATAATGCTTGACTGCGTTCAGCAGTACTGAAGCGGCCGCGTCCATGACCTCTGAAGATTTACCGGTGATAATCTGCCCATCTGCAAGTTCAATCGCCACCGCGTTCAAGCCATCCGCGTCTTCACACTCCTGGCGCAGCCTGGCAGCACGCTCGCGGGCAGGGATGACCACACGTCGATCCTCCGGTTTTAGGCCCATTTCGTCCATAATCATCAGCATACGGTCCAGTTCATCCTGGCCAAGCAAGCCCTTCTTATAATCACAAGCCGTTTTGAAAAACCTTCTGGTTATTTCCTGGCGGGCAGCTTCCTGCACAACGGCGTCATCCACAATGCACAAGCCAGCCCGGTTTACGCCCATATCCGTGGGCGATTTGAAAACTGATTCCTGGTGGCTGATTTTTTCGATGGTGCGTTTGAGCAAGGGGAAGGCTTCCAGATCGCGATTGTAGTTGACGGCCATCTGACCGTAGGCTTCAACGTGGAAATGGTCAATCATATTAACATCTTTGAGGTCCACTGTGGCAGCCTCATAAGCCACGTTCACCGGATGTTTGAGCGGCAAGTTCCAGATGGGGAAAGTTTCAAATTTGGAGTAACCCGCTACTTTCCCGCGCTTATACTCGTGATAAAGCTGGGAAAGGGCAGTGGCCATCTTGCCGCTACCCGGCCCCGGACCCGTGACGACCACGATCGGTTTGCTGGTTTCGATGTAGGGGTTGCGTCCGTAGCCTTCATCGCTGACGATGGTATCCAGCGCGGTAGGGTAGCCAAGGGTGGCTGTGTGCTTATAAACCTTGATATTGCGCCGTTCCAGTTTACTGATGAATAAATTTGTGGATTGATGGTCTTCGTAGCGGGTGATGACCACACTATTCACATCCAGGCCGTTAGCCCGCAGGTCGTCAATTAGATGCAAAACTTCCATATCATAGGTGATGTTCATATCACCGCGCATCTTTTTGCGTTCAATATCCCCGCAATAAATGCAAATAAGCACTTCCAGCTTATCCGCCAGTTTTTTTAAGACTTCGATTTTGGCTTTTTCGTCAAAACCAGGGAGCACACGTTTGGCATGCTTGTCATGCAGTTTGCCGCCAAACTCAATGTAAAGCTTATCGTAATTGTTTACACGTTCGGAAATGAACTTGGTTTGCTCTTCCAAGTATTTTTTGGAGTCGAACCCGATCTTCATCCGCTGCTCCTTCGATTAATAAACTTACAACGGAATTTGATTATTACACGAACCTCCTCTCAATGAAAGGGCAAAAGTTTAAAGGGCAAAAGTTTAAATTTGGAACAAGCGCTTGTAATGGTGATTTACTGCTGAGGGAGGTCCCGTCTAATAATGCCCAAAATATTATGAAAGAAACGAAACTTGAGCTCTGCTTTGGCCTCCAGGAAAGGGCAGCTTCACCAACTGCGGTATACTAAACCCTATCATGGACGAGAAAAATCAGGCTTATTACATCGCCATTGAAGGCGTCATTGGGGTGGGCAAGACCACCCTGGCACGCATGCTGCGAGATACTTTCAATACAGAACTGTTGCTGGAAGTGTTTGAGGAGAATCCTTTTTTATCCGATTTTTATGGCGACCGGGCCCGTTATGCCTTCCAGACCCAGATATTCTTCCTATTGAGCCGCTATCACCAACAAAACAAAGTTATTCCTGGTGTGCTGGCAGCCGGAAAAAGCATTTTTTCAGACTACACATTCGACAAAGACTCCCTATTTGCCAGCATCAATATCACCGGTGACGAACTGGCCATGTATTACCGCGTCCATGAAGCGCTGGCTGAGAAAATTCCGCAGCCAGACCTGGTGGTTTACCTGCGAGCCAGCGTAGAAACTTTAATGCAACGCATCCGCGGGCGCGACCGCTATTATGAACGTAATATGGAAACTGCTTATATCGCACAATTGGCAGAAGCTTACGATACTTTTTTCTCCCGCCCTGAATGGAAAGATCGGTTGATCGTGATCGAAACTGACCATCTGAACCCCATCACTAACGCGGAGGACCTTAACAGCATCGTCACCCGCATTCGGCAGTCCCTGCACCTGGAACCCTACCAGCAAACTCTGCCCCTCTAAAAGGACCCATGCAAGCAAACCAAGAAGTGCTTTACAAGTTAGCCAGGGATTATGTTGCACGCAAGACCCGGGGAACCAATGACCTGGTTTCTGTTTACCTGACTGGTTCTGTGCTGCACGATGAGCCATTGCTCGGTGGGACAACGGATATCGACCTGGTGGTGGTACACAAAGAGCATCCGGTGGTGGAACGTGAAGTTCAACGTGTCAGTCACGAAGTCAGTTTTGACATCCAACATCACCACCAAAGTTTTTATGCCTTCCACCGCCGTTTACGTTTGAACCCGTGGTTGGGTGAAGCGCTTTGCAGCCACGACAGCGTGCTTTACGATACCGGGCACTGGTTTGATTACATCCAGGCAGGGGTAAGCTCGCAGTATATGACCCCCGAAAATATACACCTCAGAGCGCAAGCCTTTTCAGATAAGGCCCGGCAGGAGTGGTTTGAACTTGACGACCCGCAAGACATCCCATTCAGCGCCTGGGTGGATTTGTATTTCAAAGTTGTCTACGCTGCCGCGAATGCCGTGGCAGTCATTGCCGGCCCCGCCCTAACAACCCGGCGCATGCTGCTGGATTTTCCTGTTCGGGCAGAAATGCTTGGGCAGATCAGCCTGGTGGGCGATCTAAACCGACTGGTTAGCGGAGATTTTGGCAAAACAGAACTCTTCAATAAATGGCGCCCAATCTGGGAGGAAGCCCTCATCAGCGTCAGTAAGCACCCCCACTGCCCGCCCAATCTTGCCTCAGCTCGAAAGGCCTATTTTGTTTCTGCGGTGGATGCGATTGCGGAGAGCGGCAGTACCCATGCGGCTTTCTGGCCGATGCTGGAAAGCTGGCGCGGTGCCATCCAGATACTGGCGGGTGAAGGAACTTATGAAGCCGAATGGCATCAGTTCCTGGCTGAACTGGGGATCCGCCCGGACACCAAAGCTCAGCGTTCTTCTCAACTGGATGCCTTTATCGACGCTGGCGAAAATGTACTCACCGATTGGAAATCACGCTACGGCCTTTAATTTCTGTTGATAAGCAGCTTGAATCTGTGGAAAAAGGCTTGATAAATTGGGGATAAAGCGCCTGTAAAGCATTAAATTCAGCAAATAAATTGTGGATAATCTGGCATGGTTCAGAGATTTTTCAGTTTTGTCCACTTGTGAATGTGAAACTCAGAAACTATCCCTTTGCGCCTGTGTACAAAATCATGACCATAGATTTACTTTAAATTTCCGTTATTTGTAAACTTGGACGAGGAATATTCATTACTTTTCACTTAATTCCATGCATAAAAATTCTCTCTGCCAAGTGG
>WOZB01000130.1 GCA_011620445.1 Anaerolineaceae bacterium
ATCAGAGCATTAATGGCTTGGTGGCATGAATTTTGCTACTTATTCCTCAGCTGTAAAGGACGGCTCATAGATGCGACGAACACGTATGCCAATCATCGTGCTTGTTGGCTTGATAAGCTGCCTTCTCTTGGAGGCCTGCTACCGGACAGTACCAAACTACGAAGTTTGGATTGCCGATCAATCCACCGGTACACAAACTGGAATATTAAACCCGGGACCCGCTGCAACATCAGCGGTCGAAACTATTACAGCGGTGGCTGAAACGCAAGGCAAGGGCGCTGACCCAGCTTTTTTGGCTGTGGATACCCCAACTGTTACACCTACGCGATATGCCACCCCTGCGCCAGCCACACCCATCCCGCCCGTGACAATCACTTTACCGCCTCCGGGTCCATCCCCAACCCCAAACCCAGCTATTGAAGTGCAACCTTTGCGCTCTGAATCGTACACATACACCTGGCAGGAAGGGGACGAGATTGCCAAAATTGCTTTTGCCAACCAGGTGTCTATCCTGCAGATTCAACAGGCAAATTCATATCACAATGTGCAGGCTCTTGTGCCAGGCTTAGAAATCGTCATTCCTCCAACTTCAGAAAGTGAAGAAGGGCCTGGTTTTAAGATCATTCCGGATTCAGAAGTCTTCTACGGACCGATCGTCAAAGATTTTAATCCAGCGGGTGTCATGAAACATTTCAACGGTTTCGTGACTGAATATGTTGAACAAGTGCCTGATACAGGAAACATGAACGCCTATGACATCGTGCAGAGAGTTGCGGATGAAAACTCTGTCAATCCGCGTCTGCTACTGGCCTTACTTGAATACCGCAGCGGTTGGCTGACAAATGGCTTTAACGAAATCAGCCCCACAGATTATCCGCTAGGCTATCGGCAACCAAAGAAAACCGGCCTTTACAACCAGCTCTCATGGGCAGCCGCAACGCTCATGGCTGGATCTACAGCTATGAGAAGCCAGGTACTCTCAGTTTTCACCTTGCCGGATACTACCGTCTTCCGCATCAATCCAACAATAAACTCCGGTACAGCAGCAATTCAATACCTTTTTAGCCAGATGATGAACAGGGATGAGTGGCTGCAAGCGGTTTCCGAAGATGGCTTTTACCAAACCTACATGCGCCTCTTTGGCTACCCATTTGCCTTCGACACAGGGCCAGTCATCCCGGAAGGCTTGACCCAACCCTATCTCACACTGCCATTCCCGAAAAATACCTCCTGGCACCTCACCAGCGGGCCGCATTATGGCTGGGGCGTCGGTTCGCCTTGGGCCGCATTGGATTTTGGGCCTTCAGACGCGGATTATTGCTACGTTGGACTAACGCCAGTTGTAGCAGTTGCCGAAGGTGACATTGTGCGTTCCGCCCATTCACAAGTAGTTCTGGATCTGGATGGCGACAAAAATGAACGCACGGGATGGACAATTCTGTATATGCACATCGCAGCGGACAAGAAGATTCCATATGGTCTACACGTGAAACCAGGAGATGTTATCGGCTTTTCCTCTTGTGAAGGTGGTTTTACCTCGGGTACGCATGTGCATATTGCCCGAAAGTACGACGGTGTATGGATAAATGCTGGAGGAGATATACCGTTCGTGATGAGCGGTTGGATACCCTTCACAACGGGTGTGGTTTACAACGGCGGCATGACTTACGGAGATTACACAGCAGAAGCGTTCGGCGGCAAGTCACCTTATAACGTTGTGTGGCGCGACGAATAGGAGAAAATTATGAAATTGTGCGGCCCGGCAAAAGGCAAAACGAGCGCAATCGTAGCCCTTTGCCTGGGTCTGGTGCAGGTGGCCGCGGCGTGCGAATTCGCGAGGCCGATAGAATCAATTCCGGCTCCAGCGATACCACCAACCGCTACACATCCAACCCCTACCGCGAGCAATAGACCCGTCTATAACCCAGGGGAATTGGTAAGTTACACAGCTCAAAGCGGAGACAACCTGCCGATGCTGGCTGCCCGCTTCAATACGACTGAGGCGGCCATCCGGGAAGCTAATCCAATCATCCCACCCGTTGTATCCACCCTTCCTCAGGGTTTGCCCATGCAAATTCCGATATACTACTTGCCGTTTTGGGGTTCAGCCTACAAGTTAATACCAAACTCTGCATTTGTGTATTCATCGCGCAGTGAGACCATTCAATTTGAGGCCCTCACTGCTTGTAACAATGAAATAAATGAAGATTTACAGCCATTTTCCATTTTCGAAATCGACATGCAGAACTTCAGGCAGCCCTGCCTGCAAGCGAGCATAGACCCCCGCCTTGTGCTCAGCATAATCGCTTATGGCCTGCAACCTGCCAGCGGACTGCAATCAGCGAGCCAAATACTAGCTGAACAAATTTCGCTCAATGATTTCAGCCTCCTTCAGCATTGGCTGGGTATTCTCAACGAAGGTTATTACAGTTTTGAAGCTGGCGAATTAGTTACGTTGGAGCTGCCTGATGGCAGCATCGAACGTTTGGACCCCTGGCAAAACGCGGGTTCCGCAGCGCTTCGTTACTTTTTCAGCCAATTGCTGAAAACACCTGAAGATTACCGACGAGCGGTTGACCCGGGAGGATTTACAAGCACCTATATTGAATTATTTGGAGATCCCTGGTCTGATGGGCTTGAAGTGCTTCCAGGAAGCCTCGAGTGGATTGCTGCAGGGTTGCCTATCAACCCGCAGGGGGGTTGGCAGGCCGCCACCCTTCCGGAATTTATCCAGAAAAATATGCCCTGGTCTGGCGCGGCAGCCGGTTTTCATGCCAGCATACAGGATGCAAGCGATAAGGATGCTTATGGAAAAGTATTTGCCAGCATCAGGGGCAACATAAGCCGAATGGATACTTTACAACTTGTTATCAGCCAATTTGGTATGCCTGAAACCCAGGGCTGGTCCATCGTATACTTCGGCTTGGCAGTCAAACCAGGCCTAAAAGTGGGAGATGTGGTGCAAATTGGGGAATACGTCGGTCGTGTGAATGCGGGCGAATGGAATGCCAGTTTTTGGCTGGCAAGGAAGTTCAACGGCGAATGGGTGCCAGCAGGCGCTGTGGTTCCATTTACTCTCGGGGACTGGATATTGGCACAGGATGTAGATGGTCAGAATCTGGTGATGCATAAACCGGAATTGACGGTTTACAGCCAGCCTTATAAAGGCCAGACTAATCTGATCCCCAATAATTAAAAAGCTGGCCGATTTGGCCAGCTTAATATCATTTCTTCTTGATTTTTCTTCTTGATCTAAAAACCTAAGTCGTGGGGGTTGATAGGTGTGCCGCTGTTGCGGACCTCAAAGTGCAAGTGAGCACCGGTGGAATTGCCAGTGGAGCCCATTAATCCAATTTGGGTGCCGCTATCCACAACGGTTCCGCAGGCTGCCATACCTTCAGGCAACAAATGTGCATAAAGGGTGAGGAAGCCGTTGCCGTGATCCAGGACGATCACGTTGCCATAACCTCGATCTGACCAACCCGAGTAGATGATCACACCAGCATCCGCCGCGACCAGTGGTAAGCCAGAGGGTCCTTTGAAGTCCACGCCGTAATGGGTGGGTGGGTTCCAGTCGTAACCCGAGAGGACTGTGCTGCCCGTTGGTAAGGTCCAATTGCCTCCCGCTCGAATGGCCGCGGCAGGGTTACATCCATAGACTCCCAGCCAACCTACATTGGGGTGGGCACCCGGCAAACCATTGTTATCTACCGTCACACCAGACCATGCAGGAGGTGGATTGATGCCCCCAGGGATAATCAGCATGGTTCCTGGCTTGATGTTCGGCTTTGAGAAATCTCCAACGCTGGCTCGATCAAGCTGATTAGCTGGGAAATCAACAATCGCATCGGGACTGACCTGGTAATATTTGGAGACTCCGTTCAGGCCATCACCGGGCATCCATTGGTAGTAAACGCCATCTACCGGCAGAATCAGAAGCCGTTGGTTGACGGAGAGTCCGTCAGGTGTTTCACCCAGGATATAACGATTGCCCCAAAGAATACTCTCAGGTTTCAGGCCAAATTTAGCAGCAATTGCTTCGAGGGAGTCTCCCTCAACAGTTTTGTAGGCCACAATATCATCGCGCGGCGTGATGGGGTTCGGCGGTTCAACCAAAGGGAAAGAGAGCATCTTTAGCTTAGCTTCTGGATAAATGCCAGCATACGCTGGAACCTTGGCTTCCGCATCGTAGGCACCCGGAATGATTAACCAGGTGTTAGCTGGGATGTTCGGATGGGAGTAATCCCCAAGAGTTGCCCGATCCAGATTATTACCGGGATAGTCAACGATGACATCCGGATTCACGTTATAAGCTCTGGCAACGCCATTCAACCCATTGCCGGGCTGCCACTGATAGTAAGCTCCATCTACCGGCAGAATATTGAGTGTAGCACCGGGAACGTAATTAACGAGTTCGTAGCCTAATGTGTAACGATTGGCCATGATCAGAGTTTCTGGGGCCAAACCAAATTTTTCTGCGACGTTATAGATGGTGTCGCCTTTTTCCATGGTGTACTGGATGACCTCAGTGCGGATTTCAATTGTTGGGACGACATCAGGAATA
>WOZB01000268.1 GCA_011620445.1 Anaerolineaceae bacterium
ATTTATTTTGAGGCAACGTTCCTTCTTTTAGTATGATTATTTTTGAGGCAATGCGACGTAACAAAATTATAAAATTTTAGGGTATCATAGTATCAGTTTTTACAGTTTCAGGTTCTCTTAAAAAAGGAGTCGAAATGAAAAAAATCAGTCTCGTCCTATCCATCCTGCTTTTTACATTATTGGTCATGAGTGCTTGCACTCCCCAACCTCCGGCTCTCGGTACGGAGGCAAACCCAATCAAGTGGGTCTTTGTTCCTTCCGGTGAAATGGAAGCGGTTTCCTCGGGCGCCGAAGCCGTGGCCGATATGCTCTTCAAGGAGACCGGCTTGGTCGTGAACACCTTCGTGGCCACCGACTACACCGCTGCTATTGAAGCGGAATGCTCAGGACAAGCTCACATGGGCTCCCTGGCTACCTTCGCTGCCATCACCGCCGCTGACCGCGATTGTGCCTATCCTGCCCTGGTCGCCACCCGCTTCGGCAGCCCAACCTACACCGGGCAGATTATCGCCCACGTAGACAGCGGCATCAAGTCTGTAGCTGACCTGAAAGGTAAAGTGTTCTGCGCCACCGATGAAACCAGCACCAGCGGCTGGATTATTCCCAGCATTATGATGCGTGCAGCTGGTGTGGACCCTGAAAAGGACCTTGAGGTCACCTTCGCTGGCAGCCATGACGCAGCTGTGCTTGGTGTATATAATGGCGACTGCGATGCCGGTGCCAGCTTTGTGGATGCCCGCACCTCAGTAGAAGATGAATTCCCGGATGTGATGGATAAAGTTGTGCAGGTTGAGATTTCGGTTGAAATCCCCAACGATGGTGTGCAATTTACCAAAACTTTCCCTGCTGACACCAAGCAGAAGCTGGTTGATGCATTGATCAAAATCATCAGCACCGAAGAGGGCAAAGCCGCCATGGACGCAGCCTACGAGTGGGACGGCTTGGAAGTACACGATAACAGCTTCTATGATCCTTTCCGCCAGTTATTGGATGCAGCCGGTGTAACCGCTGAAGATCTCTAAGATCGTCAGAAAATGCTAAATTGTCTAGCTCCGGGGGACCACATGGTCCCCCGTTGTAATAATTGGGGTGAATAACTATGCTTCAGGTACGCAATCTGACAAAAATTTATAACGATGGCACCGTTGCGCTGCGCAATGTTAGCTTTGATGTGCCGGATGGAGAGTTCCTGGTGGTGATTGGGCTCAGTGGGTCTGGCAAATCGACCCTCCTGCGCTGTATTAACCGCCTGATTGATCCGACAGAAGGTGAAATCTTTTGGGACGGCCTCGATATCACCAAACTCGAAGGTCAGGAATTGCGCCACCTCCGCAGAAAAATCGGCATGGTGTTTCAACAGTTTAACTTGGTGAAGCGTTCCACGGTCTTAACCAACGTGATGGCGGGCCGCCTGGGATATGCACCCACCTGGCGCAGTATTACCGGCCGTTTTGACGAGGCAGATAAAGCGCGTGCGGTGTCGGTACTGAAGCGCATGGGTATCACCGATCAGGCTAATAAACGCGCCGACGAGCTTAGCGGTGGGCAACAGCAGCGGGTAGGGATTGCGAGAGCACTGATGCAAGAACCAAAACTGATCCTCGCTGATGAGCCCGTGGCCAGTCTGGATCCGGTCTTAGCCCATTCGATTCTGCAGCACCTGGAAAGATTGAACAAAGAAGACGGCATGACCATCCTCTGCAGCCTCCATTATCTGGATCTGGTGCAGCGCTACGGCACGAGCGTGATCGGTTTGCGCGAAGGCCGGGTAGTTTACCAGGGCAACAAGCAGCAGATTCTGCACATGACGGATGAAGAGTTTAAGACCATCTATGGTGAAGAAGCTGAACGCATGGGCGGCGTTGTGGGGGATATTGCTGAAAAAGAGGTCATATCAGAAGGCGAGGAGGTACCTCAATGAGGACAAGATTGCAACCCTCCGATGAAAAACCCAGCCTTGTGCCTCCAATCGTTGCTGGTTTGCTCTCGTTGATTGTTCCGGGCTCGGGGCATATGTTGGCGCGCAAGTTTAGCAAAGGTCTGATTCTGCTGCTTGTTTTCGCTTCAGCAGCGGGGCTATGGATCTGGCGTGTTACTCTAGCGGCACGGCGCGAAATTGGTTTCGTCGCCATGTTCAAGAAAGCGATTCAACTGCAGCCCATCATCCTGATGATTTTGATCCTGTTGATCATTCTGTACCTGCTAATCGCGCTGGATGCTTATAAGACCGCCGCCAAATCCAAACCTAATCCGTTCCTTTTGTGGCTCTTTGCGTTGGCAGCCTTCTTTATTTTAGGTTGGCAAATCGGTGAGATTAAACCCGCTGTACTGATTCGGGATGGAAAAAATTCCCTTCCATTACTGATGCGGGTGTTGTGGCCATGGGAGAAAGCCCTCTACTATCCGGAAGAGCTTTTGATTGGCAAGGCTGATGTATTGATTCCCTGTACCGATGTGCAATTAGAGCCTATCAAAGTTGAAGAAGGCGCGCCATTTGTGACCGTCACACCTTCTTGCGGTGACCTATCAGAGATCGGTGGCGAGGAAGGCACTAAGCTGCATGCAGTGGGCGGTAATTTTGCGCCTAATGATGAAACTGAAATTTGGTGGGTCGACCAGGTACGCAACGAGTTTCGTTATCGCTACGGTGGAGAATACATCAAGGTAACCACTGATGACAAAGGCAGTTTTGAACTGGATGTGGTCATTCCTTACAGGGTCATTCCAACCACGGGCGGGAAGGGATACGTCATCTGGCAGTTGGAAGCCCGCCAGGTTGCTTCAATCGGTGAACCGGTGCTGAGCGATGAGTTCAAACTCTCAGTTGAAAAGATGGTCGAGACCATTTTCCTGGGCATGATGTCCACCTTCTTTGGTGTGATTTTGTCCATCCCCGTCAGCTTCATCGCTTCGCGCAACTTGATGTCGGCCAACTGGCTTACAAGAACAATTTATATGGTGGTGCGCACTATTTTGAACATTGTGCGCTCCATCGAGTCTTTGGTTTGGGCGGTGATTGCCATCATCGCAGTTGGTTTGGGACCCTTCGCCGGCATCCTGGCGCTGACGATACATTCCATTGCGGCGTTGGGAAAGTTGTATTCTGAAGCCATCGAGTCGATTGATCACGGCCCTGTGGAAGCTATCCAGGCTACCGGCGCTAATTGGCTGCAGACGGTTTGGTACGCGGTTATTCCGCAGATTATCCCGCCATTTGTTTCGTTCACCATTTACCGCTGGGATATCAATGTGCGCATGTCGACCGTAATCGGCATGGTTGGCGGCGGCGGTATTGGTTACTTGTTGATCCAGTGGATCAGATTGCTGGATTACCGCTCGGCGGGTATTGCCATCTGGTTCATCGCCATAACCGTGGCTATCCTGGATTACGTCAGCTCCGAAATCCGCAACCGCTTTGCTTAATAATTTCGCTTGAAATGCATGGAGCGTCAGTCAATCTGACGCTCCATTTTATTGCTGGGAAACTCGCGGAAAACCACTCAAGCAAGGCTGGAATCTACTCTTTTCAAGCGTTAATTGATAGTATTTAACCGCAAGACGTCCTACAATGCGGGTATCAAAGACGAAGGAGAAGAAAAATGTTCGACACAAGAAAAATAGGCGCTCGCATCGCTGAACTGCGGAAAGCAAAAGACATGACCCAAATGGAATTGGCCGATTTAATGTTGGTCAGTTTCCAGGCAGTCAGTAATTGGGAACGCGGCAACACCATGCCTGATATAGCCAAATTAGGCGATCTTGCCCGCATCCTGGGCGTTTCAATTGAAGAACTGCTGGGTTCTGAGGCGCAATCCAGGATAGTTGAAAAAGTCGTCAACAAGGATCCGGAAATTAAAATGGAAGAAGTGCTTGAGGTTGCACCGATGCTAAAGCCTTCACAAGTGGAAGAGGCCGTGGAAAACAGCCAGGAAGAAGGCGTAAGCATCGAGATGTTAAAAGCCCTGGCGCCTTTCATCAGCACAGCGCGACTGGCAAAAGAAATGGAAAAAGCCAAGATCGAGGACCTTTCAGAGGTCGTCCCCTTGGCACCTTTTCTGGATGAAAAATATTTAGAGGAGTTCATTGACAAACAGGATTCCACCAAGAAAAGCATGAAAGCGCTTAGCGCACTGGCACCCTTCCTGGATAGCCAGCACCTGAGAGCATATGCCCAGGAAGCCATGCAAGGGGAAGACTTCGACCGCCTGGCAAGTTTGGCTCCATTTTTGGACGAAAAAGATCTCGATCAGGTGGCTCTAAAAATCTTCGACTCCGGAAAGAATGCCAAGAAATTAGCCAGTCTGGCACCATTTCTCAGCTCCGAAACGATTGGAGCCCTGGCTGCCCGTATCGATCCTGAAGAACAATCAAAATATCTGAAAGCCCTGGCACCATTTATGAATTCGAAGGATCTGACCCAAATCGCAAAGATTCAGATGCAAAAAGGCAATAAGAAACTGCTGCGCTCTTTGCTGCCTTTCATTGACGAGGACGAGCTGCTTTAGCAGGCAGAATCACCGATAAT
>WOZB01000185.1 GCA_011620445.1 Anaerolineaceae bacterium
GGCTGTTAATCACCACGCCATCAGGCACAAAGCGCGCGAAAGTTTCAGCCACCACTTCTGCTAATTCTCCGCTGCAGATTAAGGAAACTTCCTCCCAGGCAGCCGGTTTACATCCCGAGTACCTCTTTGATTTTGTCAAAGAATCCTCTTTCCTGAATCTTGATTTCCGTTCCAAGGCTCTGCCCCAACTTTTCGAAGAGTTCCTTTTGTTCCTCACTCAGCGTCGTGGGAATCTGTATATTTACCGTTACTACCTCGTCACCGCGCTGATTGCGCTGTAGAACAGGAACGCCTTTGTTTTTCAGCCGGAACATGCGGCCTGGTTGGGTACCGGCAGGGATGCGTAATTTCTCGTTGCCTTCCAGGGTGGGCACTTCTATTTCATCGCCCAACGCAGCTTGCGCGGGGTTAATATCCAGGTCCAGCAGGATGTCATTGCCATTGCGGCGGAAATATTTATGCGGTGTTACTTCCATTTCAACATAAACGTTTCCATTAGGCCCTCCGTTTATACCCGGTTGACCTTCATTCATAATACGCATCTGGACGCCGTTATCGATGCCAGCAGGAATGCTGATGTGCTTCTTGATGGTAGTGCGCTCCACTCCTCGGCCTTTGCAATTGTGACAGGGGGTCGGAATGAACTGCCCCGTACCGTTGCAGCGCGAGCAGGTAACTACCTGCACCATTGCTCCGAGTAAAGTCTGCCGGGTTTCACGCAGCTCACCTGTACCATTACAACTTGGGCAAGTGACTTTATTAGTGCCTGGCTCTGCGCCGGTCCCCTTGCAAATGCTGCAGCGCTCGTCCCGGGTGATTTCAATTTCCTTCTCAGCACCAAATACAGCTTCCTCAAAGGCAAGACGTAAATGGGTACTGATATCTGCCCCTTTGCGTGGGGCATTCCGGCTGCGTCCTCTTCCGCCCCCAAAGCCTCCGAAGCCACCAAATCCGAACAGACCTTCAAGCAGGTCAGAGAGGTCAATATTGGAATAATCCGGCACGCCATTGGTGTTCACACCGGCAAAACCCATGCGGTCGTACGCGGAACGCTTTTGCGGGTCGCTTAAGATACCGTAGGCTTCGTTGATTTCTTTGAATTTCTCTTCCGCGTCGTGGGCTTTATTGACATCCGGATGAAACTTACGGGCAAGCGAACGGAAAGCGTTCTTGATCTCATCCGCTGATGCTGACCTGGGCACGCCCAGTACTTCGTAGTAATCTCTTTTTTCAGCCATAACTTCCAACCTGGGAAGAACCTAGGTTACTCCCGTTCAACCTTCCGCGCTAATCCTGTTTACGGTTCTGATTATTCTACTGTAACATCATCCACGCAGAGAGGGTGTTCATACCTCGGACTTAAAGTCCCCATCTACGGTATTGGCATCATCATTTTCGGCATGACTTTCTGTCTTGCTTTCAGATTTTTGCTCACCAGCGGCTTGCGCGGTTTTTGCTTCCTGCTCCTGGGTGGCCTTGTAAAGGGCTTCACCAACCGCTTGCACTTCCCGCATTAAGGTGTCAACCGCAGCAGTGATTGGTGCTGGTTCTCCAGCTTCCTTTACGGTTTTTAAGTCTGCAATAGCGGCTTCCACTTTTGCCTTCAATTCCGCAGGGATTTTTTCTGCTTGATCGTGCAGAGTCTTTTCGGCACTGTAGATGGCATTTTCAGCCATATTGCGGGCTTCCACCAAATCACGGCGTTTCTTATCTTCTTCAGCATGACTCTCCGCCTGGCGGCGCATCTCTTCAACTTCACTGCTGGAGAGGCCCGAAGACGCGGTAATAGTGATGTTCTGTTTGCGGCCAGTGGCTTTATCGCTGGCGGTTACTTCAAGGATGCCGCTGGCATTGATGTCAAAGGTGACTTCAACTTGCGGTACACCTCTGGGCGCAGGTGGGATGCCATCCAGCATAAACTTGCCGAGGGATTTGTTGTCTGCGGCCATGGGTCTTTCACCTTGCAGCACATTAATCTCGACGGAGGTCTGGCTGTCTGACGCAGTCGAAAAGACCTGGCTTTCACGCGTGGGAATTGTGGTATTGCGATTGATCAAGGGTGTTGAAATACCCCCCAGGGTTTCAATAGAAAGAGTCAGCGGGGTCACATCGAGCAAAAGGATGTCTTTGACTTCTCCACCAAGGACCCCGGCTTGAATGGCAGCACCAATGGCAACCACTTCATCAGGGTTCACGCCTTTGTTGGGTTCCATGCCAAATTCTTTGCGTACCATTTCTTGAATTGAAGGCATGCGGGTCATTCCGCCCACCATGACAACTTCATGAATTTCACTTGTCTTTAAATTGGCATCTGCCAAAGCTTGATGTATTGGGCCCAGGGTTCTCTGGGTGAGGTCATTGGTCAATTGTTCAAGTTTCGAGCGAGTGATAGTAGTTACAAGGTGTTTGGGACCGTTGGCATCAGCAGTGATGTAGGGCAGGTTGATTTCCGATTGCATCACAGAGGAGAGTTCAATCTTGGCTTTTTCGGCGGCTTCTTTCAGACGCTGCAAGGCAGGCCGGTCCTGCCGCAGGTCGATCTGATTTTCCTTCTTAAATTCATCGGCCAGAAAGTCTATCAGTCGCTGATCATAATCGTCACCACCCAGGAAGGTATCTCCACAAGTGGATTTAACCTGGAACACGCCGTCGCCCACCTCAAGGACGGAAACATCAAAGGTGCCGCCACCCAGGTCGTAGACAACGATCATCTCGTTCTTTTTCTTGTCCAGCCCATAAGCCAGGGAAGAGGCAGTGGGTTCATTAATGATCCGTAACACATCCAAACCGGCAATCTTACCGGCATCTTTGGTAGCATTGCGCTGAGCGTCATTGAAATAAGCAGGCACAGTAATGACGGCCTGGTTGACCGGTTCGCCAAGGTAAGCTTCGGCATCACGTTTAAGTTTGGCGAGAATCATGGCAGAAATTTCGGGGGCGGTGTAATCCTTCTCCCCTAATTTCACATATATGTCACCGCTGGGGGTCTTACCTGCCTTGTAAGGCACATGCTTCATCGCGCGCTGCACCTCATGGTCGTCAAAGCGCCGGCCCATGAAGCGTTTGATTGAGAAAATAGTATTCTCCGAGTTTGTGACGGCCTGGTTGCGGGCGACCCGACCAACCAATCGTTCACCGTTCTTGTTGATGGCCACGACTGAAGGAACCAGCCGTTCACCTTCTGACGAGGGAATGACAATGGGTTCCCCGCCCATCATAACGGCAACTACCGAATTGGTTGTGCCAAGGTCAATGCCAATAATTCTTGCCATAGATGCTCCTATTTAGCCACCCTGACCAGGGCCGGGCGAATAATTTTATCTTTTAATTTGTAGCCAGCTCGCACAGTTTCAATGACCTGTCCATCTTCAAAACCTTCAGCTTCTTCATGGGTGATGGCTTCCTGTGTGTTCGGGTCAAAAGCATCACCCGGTTTCACATCGATAACTTCCACACCTTGTTCAGATAACGTATTCAGCATTTTTTGTACAATAAGTTCAAGACCAATACACCATTGCTGCACTTCAGGGCTGATGGGTTGATGCTTTATTGCCAGTTCCAAATCGTCAATGACAGGTAGGAAGGGTCTGATATGATCTGCCAGCGAGCTGTCGTAGATAGCCATGGCATCTTGTTCCATGCGCCTCTTAAAGTTGGCAAAGCTGGCACGTTCGCGCTGCAAGCCGTCCAGATTTTCAGCTGCTTCTGTTCTCAGCTTTTCACTTTCCTCCTTTAACTCGGCGTATTCACGGGCAAGATTATCAATCTCGGCCTGTAGGGCCTCCGCGCTTTTCTCGTTCTCAGAAACCGTTTTCTTGTCTTCTTGTTCAGTCATATATACCTCTATTCCTCAATCAGGTGGTCTGTTACCAGCTCCGACAGCAGATCCGATACGAAACGGACCGTGCCAATCGCGTGCCCATAAGACATACGCAT
Source organism: Anaerolineaceae bacterium (assembly GCA_011620445.1). Classification (GTDB taxonomy): domain Bacteria; phylum Chloroflexota; class Anaerolineae; order Anaerolineales; family Anaerolineaceae; genus Mesolinea. Next base: position 3,937 of record WOZB01000185.1, read on the forward strand.
CGGGCCGATAATACCCAACGTGCCGCTGATTTGTTCAGGCACTCCATAACGTGTCAAAATAATGGAAAAATCGCGCAGCTCGGACCAATGGCCTTCACCGCCAATTAACACTTGTACACCACCGATAGCTGATTTCAGGACGGTGCGGGAAAGCAAGTCATCCAGCACAGGACGCCGCTCCAGCAGGTGAATGGCGTTGCGGGCATTCTCAGAATCAGCAAATTCGGGCTCCCTGAGCAGGTTTTGGATGCCGTCCAAATAGACTTGCCCGGTAACCAGGTGGCTGGATTCGGTCATTTCCTCGATGATTATGTCTAAAATCTTCCCACCCAGTTCATCAAATTGTTCTTCCAACATTGAGATACTTTGAGCAGTTTTGTTTTGGCAAACTTCATTGATGCGGGCAGCCTGCCTTGAGAGTGATTCCTGGCTCAACATTTCAGCAATACTGAAGATGCGTTGGCGGATTTCGCCGCCTACGAGCACCAAAACCAGCAGGATTCGGTCGGAGTGTACAGAAACCAGTTCCAGGTGTTTGAAAACCACCCGCTGGGTATGAGGTGCCGTCACAATGGAGGCGG
>WOZB01000264.1 GCA_011620445.1 Anaerolineaceae bacterium
GGCTTATCACCTGATCACCATGCCGGAAATCCTCTCATAATTTGGCATCTGTGAAATATTTACAGAGTTGAATCATAAATTCAACTCTGTTTTTTGTATTTTCGGCCTATTCCAAATTTATAAACCCCACAATTCAGCGGCAATCAGGCTTACCCAAACAATTGAGAATAAAACGGGGAGAAAAAGATCAACCTTTTTTCGAGTCTCTCGCCAATTAGTTGGAATTCCTAATGTTTTATTTGTTTCTTTTCGCAGTTTTCGATTATGAACATAATCGTTCACTGAACAAATTGGCGCATCTATTGCTGGGGTTTTGGCTTGATATTTATAATAATCTACAATCAAATGCCTGGCTCTGACGATCGGGAACCAAAGGCACCAGATCATGATTAATCCAATCGTGGAAGTAATGATGAGCAATAACAGGCTTTTTTCCAGAAATATTGCTCCTACCGCTAATAGAAATGACTCAGAGGAAATAAAAATAGACCGGTAGGATTGAAGCAAATCTTCATTGCTTTGATATTTTTCGTAGTTTTGCATCGTTCGTCCTTATTACTAAATCATAGTCGTATTTGCCTAAAGTATAATAAATCTATCATAAAAATACCTCCTGAATCAAAAAAGGACAGAGTAAGTCGTCTTTTCTCTGTCCTTATTCTTACTTGTAATGTAGTCTACGGTTCAACCACCCGCCCCATAAAGAGAATTGTCCCGGTAGGTTCATGCCGGATCAGGAACAGGAAAGGCCGGTCGATGACCAAAGAAATGGGTTCTTCCGGCATGGCAGATTTGATTCCCATCACGACGGCTGTTGCTGCTGCCGCTTCAGTGCCGGATTCGTCCACCGTGATCGTGGCTTTATGGAGCACACTGGTGACATAGAGTTTGTCTTCTTCCGTAATCCCGGAAAAGTCTGCAGCGTCCGGATCAAAAATCTCACTCATTCCCAGTTCGGCAAGCGCATCATTGGCATTGGTGGCCGTCTCGAAATCGAATTTCGGCATTTGAAGAGCCACCTGGTTGGCCTGTATTTGTCCAATAATGGCCATGAGATTTTCCGCATCCAATGTTGACTCAAACGCTGCGAATTGACCCTCGTCTGGAACCAGCATCAACATGGAAAAGTCAGGGCTGAGGTATGGCAATGAAACAGCCTGGAACCCTTCACCTTCCAGATAGGATAAACTGGTCGCACTCATTTTCATCATATCGACTGTTGTCTCAGAGCCATCCAGTAAGGTGAAGGCCTCTTGAGATGTCGCACTTTCAGAAAACGGGTACATCCAGGATCCGTTAAAATAAATGGCGTTTGCCAGGATCAGACGGGTCAATTCATTAACCGCCCCTTGAGGGATCAAGTCCTTGATTTTATCCTCGGTCTCATCCGCCACCCACTCATTGACAGCTAATCGAGCGGATTCGGGATTGTGTTCAAAGTCCACTGTATACATGCCTGCACCGAAATAGCGGGCCAAGGTATCAAGGAACTGTGTTTTCAGTTCAAACCCAGCCTGTCCCCAGAGTGAATTCGCGATATTCAATGTGAATTCGCTGCCTTCCATTTCGTTTACTTCCATTTTTTCTGAAGCTTCGAGTGCGAGAAGCAAGGCATTGAAGGCGGGGTAAACTTCCTCTTCAGGCAAGGTCATTCTGAGGGCATTCATCATCACCTCTTCCGTGGTGGTTTCTGCGCCGGCCATAGCCATGCTGAGCGCCAGAGAAATGCTAAAAGGTGAGAAGATGAGATTGCCTTCGTTTTCCTGGAGCAGCGCATAGAAAGCGGACGCGAAGGCGGTATTCCCTTCCGCCAACGCAGCGATTTGATCTGCGTCAACCTGGGGTAACGTCTCCATTGCCAGATCCGATTTTACCAGTCCGCCTTCCATGGGCGTGACCTCGGTTTTAACATCCGTAGCCTGAGGCATTTGTGTCTCCTTCACACTACATGAGGACATAAGGATAAGCGATATCAATACGATACCGACGATGAACTTTTTCATTTCTCCTCCAATTTTTGCTTGTTTTTCTATTCCATAGACGCAGGAAACGGTCGAATTGTTCCAAATTGAGCCTGTCTACGAGCTGATATCTGACTTCAGGATCACACGGGCTGGCGATCCTTCGCAGCCAGACAACAATAGAGGTAAACAATATAATTCATAATACCCCTCCGGAACTTCGGATAGATCAATGCCTTCCAACAACACCACTTCTCTTTCCAGAAGGATCTGATGAGGTGCTTTGGTCTCATTGTAAGGTGCTATCGATAAGTAATCCACCCCCACCAGATCCATGCCCAGGTCAGCCAGGAGTTGAGCTGCCGTACGATCGAGACCCACATAATCCTTTTGGAACCCGTTCGAACCATTAGGCCAGAACGCCGAATTGCTGGTTTTGAATAGAACTTTTCGGACTTTCCTTAACGTCCTAAAATCCCGATGCTGCTCGAGTGTCTCCTTCGTGATGACAGATGTCTCATCGCCGAAAACCATCACAAAGACCAGGCCGGTCAACTTTTGCAGGTCTATTTGATCGATTGTCTTGCCATCCTCCAGGAAATGTTTTGGCGCATCAATATGGGTACCGGTGTGAACGCTCATTCTGAGCTGAGAAACATTCGATTCCGCCCCTTGCGCAATGGCTGAAACCTGGGTGATTTCCACTTGTGGATCCCCCGGCCAGAGAAGCAGGTCGGACGAAATTGGAACCGTAATGTCATAGAGTCTGGAAACCATAAACCCTCAAAATTCTTGTTGTTATCACAGGTGGACGGTAATCTTATTATACTTTAGGACCCTATATTGGTAATTTGATAGGTCTTGATAGGCATTTCCGATATAATGCGCTATTGTAACGTTGAAAGGATTGTGATTTATGCGTGAAGTCGCTGTAATTGGCATTGGCCAAACCAAAATAGACGAGCATTGGGACAAATCACTGCGGGAGTTAGCCGGTGATGCTGCTCTTGCCGCAATGGCGGATGCGCAAATCAACCAGGTGGATAGCATCTATGTTGGCAATATGCTGTCAGGCATTGCCAACCAGCAAGGCCAGCTCGGTGCGATGGTTTCCGATTGGATCGGGCAGCGGTTTACGGAAGCTTCGAAGATTGAATCGGCTTGCAGTTCAGGCAGTGCAGCGTTCAGAATGGGCACCCTGGCTGTTGCCTCTGGAGAAGTCAATGTCGCCCTGGTTGTTGGCGTGGAAAAGATGACGGATTCGCCCAGTAGTGAGATTACAGCCGGCCTGGCTACAGCAGCGGATGCGGATTGGGAAGTGGACCACGGTTTGTCTTTCGTCGCGCTGAACGCATTGATTATGAAACGGTATATGTTTGAATACGGCTGGGAAAGCATCGATTTTGCGCCTTTTGCCATCAACGCTCATGCCAACGCAGTCCATAATCCATACGCCCGGTTCAGAAAAGCGATCAATGAAGATATTTTCGTCAAGTCAGCCATGATCTGCGATCCCATCAACCTGATGGACGCCTCCCCCATTGGGGACGGCGCAGCGGCTGCCATTTTAGTCCCGGTGGAGTTGTTGAATGCCCAAGCCCCAAGAGTGGTGGTGGCTGCTTCTTCCGCTGCAACGGACTCGATTGCCATTCATGATCGCAAGTCTCCGCTTTGGTTGTCTGCTGCGGAAAAATCATCAAAAGAAGCCTACGCTCAGGCTGGTATTCAACCGGAAGACATTGATGTTTTTGAATACCATGACGCTTTCACCATCATGGCTGCCCTATCCCTTGAAGCGAATGGTTTCGCTGAACCCGGTAAAGGCCCTGCCCTTGCCAAAGAAGGCGAAATCACGATTAATGGACGGATTCCCGTTGCCACCCGGGGTGGTTTAAAGGCTCGCGGGCATCCGGTTGGTGCAACCGGCATGTATCAGATTGTGGAGGTTGTCCAGCAATTACGCGGTGAAGCTGGCGAGACGCAGGTAACTGACCCGGAGTTTGGTATGGCCCAGAATATTGGTGGCAGCGGGTCCAATATCGTCACCCATATCTTAAAAAGAATTGGGTAATAACCTTAAAGATAGCCGCCTATTGGCGATCCATTTCAAAAGCGTAGAGCCGCTACATACAGCGGCTCTACGTGATTTTTGTCCCTAATGGCATTATAATTCACACAACATATCGAATATACCGACCAGAGAATGGGTATTTCATGTTTGAATTTCATGTTTCCAGAATCGCCAGAGAAAAGTATGAATTTGACCAGACCTTGTTTTCGTTCAACGGGAATGTGATCTTTGCGGATTTCCTGGCAGTACGGACTTTTACCCAAAGGATTAACCGGAAGCGTGACCTGGTAAATTACCCGGAGCAGGCAATCCGTGCCGGGGATATCAACGCGATTGGCTTGATCGATGAGATATTTCACCTTATCTTTTCACTTTACCGGAAACAGATCAATCCAAATATCATGCGAGAAGCTTACGCTGTTTTGGAAACCACCTTTGGTAAACGTGCACTATCTGA
>WOZB01000061.1 GCA_011620445.1 Anaerolineaceae bacterium
GCCTTGTTTAAAATAATCCATTCGGAATTCCAGATAAGGCAGCAAGTCGATCTTGTTGATGATGAGCACATCGATGCCGCGATAGATGTTGGTGTACTTATAAGGTTTATCGTCACCTTCAGGGATGGAGGCAATCAGGATGTTCTTATGCGTGCCGAGCGCGAAGGCCGCGGGGCAAATGAGGTTGCCCACATTTTCGATGATTACGAGATTAAGCGTATCCAATGGCAATTGATCCAATGCCATTTCAGTCATAACCGCGTCTAGATGGCACTCACCGCCGGTGTTGATTTGAACTGCTGGTACCCCCTGGGCAACAATTTTGTCCGCGTCAATGGTGACCGGAGCCGTATCTCCCTCGATAACTCCCAATCGAATGGATTCCGGTAAGCGCTCAATAGTCTTCAGTAAGAAGCTGGTTTTTCCTGCTCCGGGTGAAGCCATGATGTTAAGCCCAAGGATTTTGTGAGCATCCAGGCGCTTTTGGTTCTCAAGGGCCAGGCGATCGTTGGAATCCAGGATTTTGCGGACAATTTCAACCTTCCGATGCATCTTTTTCCTCAGCAATAATTTCAATTTGATCCACTTGCATCTCGTTGCCTGTAAGGATTTCGAGGTCAAAACTCTTGCAGGCAGGGCAAGGCAGCAAATCCTCCATGATTTCGAATTCCTGCCCGCATTTGTTGCATTTGAAAACGGCTGGCGGCCGGTTGAAGTGCAATTTTGCACCTTCACAGAGCGTATCTATGCTGATGTGATCCCAATAAAACTGCACCGAATCATCAATGATGGAAGATAGCCGGCCGATGGTGAGGAAGATATCACTGACACGGCTGGCATGATTTTTCTCAGCCTCTTCCAATGCAATCTTGAGGATATCTTCAGAAACGGCTAATTCGTGCATATCAAAAGAGCAGCCTTTCAGGATGGGAGTAAACATCGAATTGGTTTCCGCGCAAATAACCTATCAGGGTGACATTTGTTGTATTTGCAGTTTGGATGGCTAAGGCAGTTGGGCTTGTGCGCGAGACCATAACCGGAATCTGCATGGCCAGGCTTTTGGCAATCATTTCAGAACTGATGCGCCCCGAAAGCAATAAAGCCTGGATGGGGAAGGTCTCGTGGTTCAGCAGGTATAAGCCGGCCAATTTGTCCACACAATTATGCCGCCCGAGATCTTCAACCACATAACGAACTTTTTGAGGGTCGCATAGGCAAGCGGAGTGAAATCCGCCAGCCGTTTCGTGATAAGTCTGCAGCGCCATAAATTCTTTGAAAAGACGAAAGTAATCATCAGCTTTCAAACTGCTGGTAGATTCCACTTTATTCGGGGTCATATGGTTTTGAATGGTTATGGATGTGCTCGTGCGGTGAAAGGCTTGGGGTTTGGTGACTTGAAAATTCAAGTCGATAGCCAGTATATCTCCATCCACGGAGAGGCTGATCTTTTTAATATCAGCGAGACTTTTGATGCAGTTTTCAGTGAAAAGGAAGCCTATACCAAGAGCCTCCAGATCGGTAGGCGAACAAATGAAACGCAGCCAGGTCTGGCTATTGACCACCAGGTCCATCTGATGCTCGAGGACTACTGGCTTGGATTCTGGTTTGAGTTGACCAGTGCCTTGTTTATATTTCCAAAAATCAAGCATTCCTACAGGATTAATCATCATTCTCAGTCCTAGGTGTTGTGAAAAATCGTTACACAAGCCATATAAGTTTATCAGTGTCAGGACAAAGCTGCTCACCCGATATAAACGATTGATTCTTAATCCCCGCTACCCATCAAATTGACTAACATCCAGTAAATAAAAAGAATAGGAGCGCAAATTGCGCTCCTGGTTGAGAAATTGTCTTTTGGAATCAGGTAACCTTTTCCTTGGTATCGCGGTGGACGAAGTTGTCCACGTGCAGAATCTCATGGGCTTTATGGCTGCCCGGTTCGCCGAGGAACTCCTGATAGAGTGCCCGAACCTGCGGATTTTCATGAGATTTGCGGATGTCCTGATCCCGGTCAATTTGATAAAGACCCTGAAGGCGAGCGGTAACCACTTCATCTTTATTTTGTGTAAAGGGCTGTCCTCCGCCATTGACACAACCGCCAGGGCAGGCCATGATCTCAATCACGTCATACTTTTCCTCACCGGAAACGACCTTATCGAGGATTTGACGGGCATTGCCTAAACCGGAAACAGCAGCCACGTGAATATTGCGGTCACCGATTTGAATCGTGGTTTCATGGGAACCTTCAAAGCCGCGCAAAGCTGTAAAGTTGACATTCTCCAAATTTGTCTTGGTCAAACGTTCATAAACAGTTCGTAGGGCAGCTTCCAAAACCCCGCCAGTGCCGCCGAAGATGATGCCTGCGCCAGTTGAAACACCCAGAGGTGAATCAAACTCCTCTTCAGGAATGTAGCGCAGATCGACCGAACCTTCTTTGAGCATCTTGGCGAGTTCGCGCGTAGTAATCACGTAATCCACATCTCGCAAGCCATAAGACTGCTCGTTGGGCAGGGATGCTTCGTATTTCTTGGCGATACATGGCATCACGCTGATAACAACAATATCCTTCGGGTTCCAGCCCATCTTTTCGGCGTAATAGGTCTTGACGATCGCGCCAGTCATTTGCTGAGGGCTCTTTGTGGTCGAAGGCATGTATTCCAGGGTAGGATAGTAATAGCTGACAAAGTTAATCCAACCTGGGCAGCAAGAAGTAAGGATAGGCAAGCGCTCACCTGATTTCAGCCGCTCGATGATCTCGTCGCTTTCTTCAAGAATCGTGAGGTCGGCGCCAAAAGTGGTATCCACAACAGCGTCAAAGCCAAGGCGGCGCAAGCCGGCCACCATTTTGCCAGTCACAATTTGTCCGGCTGGATAGCCAAACTCTTCGCCCAGGGCCACTCGCACCGCAGGTGCCACTTGCACGACTACCTTTTTGGTTGGGTCAAACAGGGAGTGCCAGGTTTGACGGATATTGCTATGGCCTATCAGCGCGCCGGTTGGGCAGACGCTGACGCACTGACCGCAATAAACGCAGGGAGATTCAACAATGGGATTCTTTTCTGCGGGGGTCACAACCGTGGAGAATCCGCGGCCGAAAGCTGTTAACGCACCCACTGTTTGGACTTCGTTGCACATGGTCTCACAACGGCGGCACATAATGCATTTGTTCGGGTCACGGAAGAGTGCTGCGCTTGAATAATCCTGGTCGTGCCGCATGCGGTCACCACGCATGTATTGGATATTGACATCAAACTCCCAAGCCAACTTTTGCAGTTCACAGTCAGTGGATTTTAGACAGGTCAGACAGGTAAAAGGATGGTTGGAAATGATGAGTTCAAGGTTCTTTCGGCGGGAAGAAAGCACCCGACGGGAATTAGTGATGATGCTCATACCTTCAGTTACCGGGGTTGCACAGGCGGGGGCCAAATTGCGACGCCCTTCAATCTCCACTGCGCAGACACGGCAGGACGCCACTTGATTCTTAAAGTGAATTTTCTCGATATTAAGGTAGCACAAGGTAGGGATCTTTAGGTGCAGCTTTTCCGCAGCTTGTAGGATGGTGTACCCATCAGGTACTGAAACTCTTTGGCCATCAATTGTGAGGTTTATCATCTTCATTCCTTATCTACGCGTGACTGCGCCGAACTTACAACGAGTTAGGCAGTTGCCACACTTGATACATTTTTCCTGATCGATCACATGGATCTGCTTGAGGGCGCCTGAGATGGCATTAACCGGGCAACCACGGGCGCAAGATGTACATCCAATGCATTTTTCAGGAGTAATCTCAAAATGCAGCAGAGATGTACAGACACCAGCCGGGCAGCGTTTTTCCACAATGTGGGCTTGGTATTCCTTGGCAAAATACTTGAGGGTGCTCAAAACAGGGTTGGGGGCAGTTTGGCCCAGACCACATAGAGCCGTATCCTGGATGGTGGTTGCCAGGAAATTAAGCTCCGTGAGCATTTCTGGTGTGCCTTTACCATCCGTGATTTCCTTCAGAATTTCATACATGCGCTTAGTGCCTATTCGGCAAGGCACACACCGGCCGCAGGATTCCTCGACAATGAATTCCATGTAAAACCGGGCGATGTTGACCATGCAGTCGTCATCGCTCATCACAATCATGCCGCCGGAACCCATCATCGAACCTATTTGAGTCAGAGATTGGTAATCAATTGCCGTGTCAAGGAATTGTTCGGGGATACAACCACCTGAAGGGCCGCCTGATTGGGCTGCCTTAAAGTGGCCACCGCCTCTGATCCCGCCGCCAATGTCAAAAATCAGCTGGCGCAAGGTAGTTCCCATCGGAACTTCCACCAGTCCGACGTTATTGACCTTTCCGGCCAAGGCAAATACTTTGGTGCCTTTGGACCTTTCTGTACCAATACTGCTGAACCACTCTGCGCCTTTCTCGTAGACAACAGGCACATTGGCCAGCGTCTCGACGTTGTTAACAAC
>WOZB01000202.1:0-16738 GCA_011620445.1 Anaerolineaceae bacterium
AAAAGAAAGGACGACCGAATTTCGGTCGTCCTTTTTTGTTAAATCTAAGTAAAATTATATGGAACGCAGGAGGCAACTATGGATAGACCCATTTTGGAGATGAAAGCAATCACAAAGACCTTTCCAGGAGTGAAAGCCCTTGACAACGTGACGTTTAGTGTCAAGACCGGAGAAATTCATTGTCTTGTGGGGGAGAACGGTGCTGGCAAATCCACGCTGATGAAAGTACTCAGCGGTGTTCACCCTCATGGTACTTATGACGGCCAAATTTTCATTAATGGTGAAGAACAGCGTTTTAATGGCATCCGTGATAGTGAAAAAGCAGGCATCGCCATTATTTACCAGGAATTGGCTTTAATCCCTGAGTTATCTATATATGACAATATATTCCTGGGTAATGAAATCCGCAGCGGTATGGTGATCGATACCAATGAAACGATTATGAAGGCGAAGGTTGTGCTATCAAAGGTGGGTCTGGATGTAAACCCTGAAAGCAAGATTAAAGAGTTGGGTGTTGGTAAACAGCAGCTCATTGAGATTGCCAAAGCTCTCGAAAAGAACGTCCGCATTCTAATTTTAGATGAACCAACCGCGGCCTTGAACGAAATCGATAGTCAGAACTTGCTTAAGGTAATCCAGGGCCTTAAAGCTCAATGCGTGACCTGTATTCTTATCTCACACAAACTGAGGGAAGTATTGGCCATAGCAGATACAGTCACAGTTCTGCGGGATGGTAAAACCATTGTCACACTGGATGCAAGCGTAACAAAATTAACTGAACCGACCTTGATCAAATATATGGTTGGTCGTTCCATTGAAAATGTGTTCCCAAAACGAGAGCTTATTAACATAGGTGAAGAAGTTTTGAGACTTGAAGACTGGAGTGCATATTCGATGGCTTTGGGTCGGGAGATACTGAAAGACATCAACATCTCCGTCAGAAAAGGGGAAATCGTTGGTGTTGCAGGCTTAATGGGCTCTGGGCGAACTGAATTGGCCAAGAGTATTTTCGGTAATCCTGACCATTACCGTGTCAAAGGGAAAATTTTCATCAATGGACAGGAAGCGACGTTCAAGGATCCGGCGAAGGCGATCAAATCCCAACTTGCCTATGTGACTGAAGATCGTAAAGGTAATGGCCTGATTCTGATCCAGGATATAAAAAGAAATATTACGCTGGCAAATCTTAAAGAGATCACAAATAGTGGAATTCTCAACGAGAATGATGAGATCGTCATCGCTAACAGATTCAGGAAAGAACTTAACATCAAAACACCAAGCATTGAGCAGAAAGTAAAAAACTTGAGTGGTGGAAACCAACAAAAAGTTTCACTTGGCAAATGGCTCTTTGTAAAACCCAAGATCATGATCCTGGACGAACCCACCCGAGGTATTGATGTTGGCGCGAAATATGAAATTTACACGATTATGAACTCTCTCGTTGCGCAAGGAATGAGCATTATTATGATCTCGTCGGAACTGCCAGAAGTGCTGGGTATGAGCGATCGGATTTATGTGATGTCTGCAGGCAAGATCAATGGTGAGTTACCTGGGGATCAAGCTACCCAGGAACGCATTATGGAATTGGCAATTGATTATTAAGGAGCAAAAGTATGAGTGACGAAATCAAAGCAGTCGAAAAAAGATCCATAATACAGAATCTGGGTCAGATAGCCAAGGCAAATTTCAGCACTTATTTCATGTTTATTGCTTTGGTGGTCATCATGATTCTGTTTTCGGTGCTGACAAAAGGAATTTTCATTTCCTCGAGAAATATCAGCAACTTGGTTAACCAGATGGGGTATATCGCGGTTCTCGCAGTTGGGATGACGCTTGTGATCATTATCCGACATATCGACCTCTCGGTAGGTTACCTGGCTGGATTTCTTGGAGCGTTTGCGGCCATCGCGATGAGCGTCTGGAAACTCCCCATTTACGCGGTTATTCCTGCTGTGCTTATCCTGGGCATTCTGTCAGGTTTACTCACCTCAACGCCAATTGCCAAATTAGGCGTACCTGCATTTGTTTCAACCATGGCTGCCGGGTTGATATTTCGGGGGGCATTGTTATTGGTGACCATGGGATCGGGCACTATTATTATCAGGGACCGCGCATTTAACGCTATCGGCAACTCCTTTATCCCAGATATCGCACATCCTGGTTTTCTGCCAAAGAACCACCTGGTAACTTTGATTGTCGGTCTCGTGGGAATCCTGCTTTTCATTTATTCATCTTTTCAGGGCAGGAAAAAGAAACAAAGCTATCAATTTGAAGTTTTGCCAACCAATTTATTCGTGCTGCAGCTCATCCTTATTTCAGCTATCATCGGTTACATCTCCTGGGTGCTCTCTGGCTACAATGGCATTTCCTGGAGTCTGGTTATTGTTCTGCTGGTTGTGGCTATCTTCCAGTTTATTATGACCAAGACACCTTTGGGCCGCCATATTTACGCGGTTGGGGGCAATCCCGAAGCAGCGGAATTGAGCGGCATCAGCGTATCAAAAATCACATTTATTGTCTTTGGTGCCATGGGTTTTCTTGCAGCATTATCAGGCGTGATGTATGCTTCGAGGCTTCAGTCAGCCACAACCACAGCCGGTCTGGGCTTTGAGACCGATGCCATTGCGGCCGCATTTGTCGGCGGTGTTTCCGCGGCAGGCGGTGTGGGCACAGTGGCCGGTTCCATTGTGGGAGCGCTGGTAATGATGTCGCTTACCAGCGGCATGAACTTGATGGGCATCGATATCTCAGTGCAATACGTCGTTCGCGGTATCGTCCTCGTCTTTGCGGTTATCGTTGACCGCGCAACCCGACATGGACGTTAGTTCACGCATTAATTTCTATTCTTGAAGGCAACCAAGTTTCACAGATCTATCAATATTTGATAGGTCTGTGTTTTGTTGGCGGGTCTGAGCAAACAGCAATTAAGATTTGGTTCATTCCTGCTCGAATTGTTAATTTGCCTTGAAATGGATATCAAAGCCTTGTGCAATGGAACTCAAGGTAAAATAAAGCCAGCAATATTCGAAAGGAATCCTCACCATGAAAATCCTTGCCCACAAACAGGAGATATGTACAGGCTGCCGCAACTGCGAAGAAGCCTGTGCTGATTTCTACTTTAAACGGACCGACCGTAACTACTCCTCAATCCGCATAACCAATAATGACAATACTTTTCACGCCACAAAGTGTACTCAGTGCGGGGAGTGCATCAACATGTGTACCTCAAACGCCATTTACCGCGACCGTCTGGGTGTTGTGCGAATTGACAAAAATAAGTGCGTAGGCTGCCTTGGCTGTGTAGGGTTTTGTTCTGAACTATCTATGTTCTACGCTGATGACTTACCAGTACCCTTCAAATGTGTGGCCTGCAATGTTTGCGTCAAGGCTTGCCCGGAGGGCGCGCTTGAAATCTTGGTCAGCAAGGTGAAGGAGTAAACATGGCCCGTAAAATCTTAAAATCTTACGAGTACAAGCCCGCGAAACTAAACCGTGGCTATACCCGAAAATCGCTTTACATCAATGTTGGTGATCTGTCTGTGCAAGCAAAAGACATTTCGCAGATGATGATCGATAAGTTTGTAGGCGGCAAAGGCTTTGACCTTTACTATCTCTGGCATGCGACTCTGCCCGAAACAAAATGGGATGACCCGGAGAACGAAATTGTAATGAGTGCGGGACCATTGGGGGGCATGACCCAGTATTCCGGTACAGGTAAGACACTGGTTTGCGGAATCTCGCCCATGACGGGAATCCCAATTGACAGCAATGTTGGGGGATACTATGGACCTTTGCTGAAGTTTTCGGGTTGGGACGCGCTTGAGTTGCAGGGTAAATCGGATAAGGACCTGGTTATCTTTATCGATGGCAATAAGGGTTTGATCCAAATCGAAGAGGACGATGGCTTACCTGAAGATACCCATTTGCTGAACGAAAAACTGACCGAAGAGTACGCAGAAGATGAAGATGATAAAGTAAATATCTCGGTTGTCTGCACCGGTAGTGCTGCACCGCATATTCGCTTTGGCATGTTGAACTTCTCTTTCTATGACCCCCGCCGCAAGACTTGCCGGGTTAAACAAGCCGCCCGCGGTGGATTAGGTACAATCCTGCGGGATAAGAAGATTAAGGCCCTGGTGGTTAAGTTCAAGGGAGTTAAGCCAAACTTAAACGACGTGGCCGACATTTCGACCATCAACAAAATCGGTGTTAAATACGCCAAAGAAATGCATGACCTGGACCAGAAACAGAATGGCATTCGTAAAATTGGCACCGCTAATACAGTGGCGATCATGAATAAGTACGATCTTCTTCCTACCCGCAACTTCCAGGCTGGCGGAGATCCCGAAGCTGTGAAGATTTACCCTCAAGTATTTATCGACAACTTCATTACGCAGGGTATCCACGATGGCTGTTGGTATGGTTGTACCATGTCTTGCGCCAAAACCGCCGACCACTTCAAGCTGCTGACGGGACCTTACAAAGGTCAATGCGTTACAGTAGATGGCCCTGAATATGAGTGCGTTGCCGGGCTGGGAGCCAACCTGGGTGTTTTTGACCCACGGGCGATCCTGGAAGAGAACTTCTACTGTGACACTTATGGCGTGGACCTGATTTCGTTTGCTACCTGCCTGGCTTTTGTGATGGAATGTTTTGAGCGCGGGCAAATTAACCTTGAGAATACAGGCGGCTTGGACTTGCATTTTGGCAATAGCGAATCGGTGCTTGAAATTCTGCATCAAATGTCACGCGGAGAAGGTTTTGGCGTGATCGTTGGCCAGGGCACCAGGCGCTGCAAACAGATATTCGTAGAAAAATTCGGCGCGGATCCGAAACTGTTGCAAGACATCGGCATGGAAGTCAAGGGTCTCGAATATGCTGAGTACTGCCATAAGGAAAGCCTAGCGCAACAAGGCGGCTTTGCTCTGACCAACAAAGGTCCGCAACACGATGAAGCCTGGTTAATTTTTATGGACCAGGTGAACAAGCAAATCCCGAGCTTTGAGGATAAGGCAGATGCCTTGTACTACTACCCAATGTTCCGAACCTGGTTTGGGCTCTGCGGCCTTTGCAAGCTGCCCTGGAATGATATTGTGCCCGCGGATAATGGCAAAACCGATGATCCGGCTAAGGTGCCCGAACACGTGCAGAACTACGTGGATATCTTCAACGCGGTCACTGGTAAAAGTATTGATAAGGATGAATTGATCCGCCAATCCGAACGGGTTTATAACTTCCAGCGTGTCTTCAGTGTGCGCATGGGGCATGGCACCCGGGCAGAAGATTACCCGCCTTATCGCTCATTGGGGCCCGTAAGCAAGGAAGAGTATCTCTCCCGGCAGGAAATGTATGATAAGCAGATTCGGGAAGTGCATGGGAAAGATCCGGAAAGCCTGAGTATCGAAGAAAAGATGCTCATCCAACGTAAACATCGTGAAAACCAATTCGAAAAATTAATGGACGCGGTCTATAAGCGCCGTGGATGGACAAACGAAGGTGTGCCAACAGCTGAGCACCTCGCTTCAATAGGCATGGATTTACCTGAACTTCTTGAGGTCCTCGAAACGCACGAAAATAAGGAAAAATGATTAAGGTCAATACAGAAGACCATCCCTGGAACAAGCCGCTCACCGTTCAGGAACTGCTGGACGAGAAAGGGTACATCTTTCCGCATATCGTGGTGCGTATCAACGGCCAGTATATTGAGGAAGATGACTACGCTACGCAGCTAGTGCAGGACGGTGATGATGTGTTGGTATTGCATTTAATGGCAGGCGGATAATGGAGCCTGGGCAGTATCTGCGCAACCACGAGGCGATAAGCAGGCAGGAACAGCAGATTCTTGCTGATAAACGCGTACTGGTGGCGGGTTGCGGCGGACTGGGTGGTTATGTCATCGAGAATTTGGGCCGTGTTGGGGTTGGGCACCTCAGAATAGTTGATGGCGACTTTTTTGAAGAAAGCAATCTTAACCGGCAGCTCTTGAGCTCTCATATAAATCTTGGCAAACCCAAAGTGCTGGCTGCCAAACAACGCATGCAAGCGGTGAATCCCCAAGTTGAAGTGGAAGGATTTCAGACTCGGATCACCGCAGAAAACGCATCGGAATTAATGCAGGGTTGCGACCTGGTTGTGGACTGCCTGGATAACATTTCCTCCCGAAAAATCCTCCAGGCCGCCTGCGAAGAAGCCGGCTTGGCATTGGTACATGGCGCGGTGGCAGGTTGGCGTGGGCAGGTGTGTGTGATTTTGCCCGGGGAGAAATTGCTGGATAAACTCTATCCCAATCCGATGGCAGAGCGCGGCGAAGAAGCCAGGCAAGGTACGCTCAGTTTTACTGCCGCAACCCTCGGTTCGATACAAGCGTCGCTGGTTATTAACCAACTCTTGCACCCTAAAGATTGGGGGAGCAGGGTTCTTCTGATTGACTTGAAAGAATTGCTGTTCCACACGATTGTTCTGGATTAATCAGAACCTGTCAGCACTCAACCCAAAGCCGAAGCCAGAGTAGGCAGCGAAGTGTAAGCTCTGGGCTTGAAATAATATTCAGCCGATTTAGAATATAAGAAGCGTTAAATCTTTGGCTATTACTGCTTCGACAATTCTTATCTCAGCGTAATTGGGACTGCCCTGCCCAAGAAAGGTATTTCATGAGTGAAAAGATTTTGGAAGTTCTTTCTACCATCAGCTTGCAAGAGAAACATATTAAGAAAATCCGTGAACTTGACTCATCTATTCACCTAAGTTCTTATTCCGGTAAAGATGTAAATTCAATTCCTGCGGAGGTGTGGGAAAAAGCAGAAGTTCTCTTAACCAACGGGAGAAACCTTCCCAAATTGGAAATGATTCCCAATCTTACCTGGGTTCAAATTTCGTTTGCGGGAGTGGAATCCTTATTGAAGTCTGACCTGGCTCATAAGCCTGGATTGGTACTGACCTCAGCCAGCGGCACGATGGTGGAAATGATGGGTGAGTATACTCTTATGGCCATGCTGATGCTGGCTCACAAGATTCCAGAGGTTATCCAACTTCAACGCAAGAAGGAGTGGGGCAATAACATGAGTAAGTCCCTGCAACCACTCGATTTGCGCGGACGAACGGTGGGAATTGTTGGGTACGGATCCATTGGGCGTGAAATTGCCCGGGTGTTGCAGCCATTTGGTATGAAAATTTTGGCGGCTAAGAAGAATGTGATGCAGTTGGAAGACGAAGGCTATACCCCGGAAGGTTTGGGAGACCCGAAGGGCAGGCTCTTTACACGTCTGTATCCGATCGAAGCCCTAAAAGGTATGTTGGGAGAGTGCGACCATGTCGTGATTACCTTACCGCATACTCCTGAAACCCATCATCTTCTTGACAAGGAAATTTTTGATGCAATGAAACCTGGGGCGTACCTTGTGAATGTAGCCCGCGGTGGCGTAATTAAAGATGAGGATTTGGTGGCAGCTCTCAAAAGCGGCCGTGTAGGTGGGGCAGTGCTGGACGTATTTGAGCCTGAACCGCTGCCCGTGGATTCCGCGTATTGGAGTCTACCAAATGTTATTGTGACACCCCATATTTCCGGTGTTTCCGCAGACTTTTTGGATAAGGTTATCGACCTTTTTGCGGTTAATCTAAAGCGCTACCTCGGTGGACAAGCCCTCTACAATCGGGTCAACCTGGATAAAGGTTATTAAACTCCAAAACGTGCCGATGGGGTATTTTCACCATGGGGATTAATTGGACGAGCATCAAATTCTTGCTTAGAACATACGTTCAATGATAAAATCGAGCCATGGACCTTTTTGATTATTCCATGCAGGACCAGCTTGAAAAAGAAGGACCTCTGGCCGCGCGTATGCGCCCGAAAACTCTGGATGAAATTGTCGGTCAGGCGCATATCATTGGGCCGGGAACCTTGCTGCGCAGGGCCATCCAGGCTGACCGTATGTTCGGCTCAATCATTCTCTGCGGTCCGCCTGGCACTGGCAAAACCACCCTGGCGCGGGTCATCGCCAACACCACCCAGGCGCATTTTTCCAGCCTGAGCGCGGTTTTGGCCGGGGTGTCTGATCTGCGCAAAGTAATCGAAGAAGCCATTGAACGTAGAAGGCTGCACCGGCAGCGCACTATCCTATTTGTGGATGAGGTGCATCGCTGGAATAAAGCCCAGCAGGATGCCTTGCTGCCGCATGTGGAAACTGGCTTACTAACGCTCATTGGGGCCACCACCCAGAACCCCTACTTTGACGTGATCAAAGCGCTTGTTTCCCGCTCCCGCATTTTCGAACTGAAGCCTTTAACGGAAGCGGATATCATCCACCTCCTGCAACGCGCTTTGGCCGATAAAGAACATGGTTATGGAACATTAGAAGTAAGCATCGATGCAGAAGCCATGACGCATCTGGCTCGCACGGCAGGTGGGGACGCGCGCAATGCTCTAAATGCGCTTGAGCTGGCAGTTGAAACCACTTCTCCGACTAATGGCGTCATCCACGTTGATCTGGATGTAGCCCAACAATCCATCCAAAAACGGGCAGTGCAATACGATAAAACCGATGACCAGCACTACGATACAATTTCGGCCTTCATCAAAAGTGTGAGAGGTTCAGACCCCGATGCCGCTTTGTATTGGCTGACCAAAATGCTGGTGGCGGGTGAAGACCCGCGCTTTATCCTGCGCCGCTTGATTGTGCTGGCCAGTGAGGATATCGGCCTGGCAGATCCGATGGGAATTGTGGTGGCCACTGCTGCCGCCCAGAATTTTGAATACATTGGCATGCCCGAAGGTTGGTACCCCATTGTGGAAGCTACCTTGTACCTGGCAACCGCACCGAAATCCAATTCCGCGACGGCGTATTTTATAGTACAGGATGAAATTGCCGAAAATGGAGCCAAGCCGGTGCCGATGCACCTGATGGACCCAAGCCGGGATGCCCAGGGCTTTGGGCATGGGCAGGGCTACGATTACCCGCACAGCCACGAAGGACATTGGACACCGCAGCAGTATCTTCCGGATGACCTGGCAGGCAGGCATTTCTACGAACCATCAGACCAGGGGTACGAGAAGGCAGTCCAGGCGCGCCTGAAAGCCTGGCGCGAAGGTCAGGCCGCGAAGGATAAGAAATCCACGAAGAGTAAGTGAACCCTAAACGCCCCAATTCATCATAATGCGAGGGGAGTGGCTTTTAGGTTTCAGCCTTTGAAATTTGGGCTCCCAACATGCCAATTTAAGTTGAATTGGCGGATCAGCGATTTGCGATGCTATCAAGCCCCTCATAGGAGTTTTGAGATTTCAATACTCATCCGGGTCTTCGTCAAAACCTGAAAGGGCAGCCTCTATCCTGGCTAATACCTCATCATTTAACAATGGCACAATATCAATGGCTTTCATATTCTCCACCACCTGTTCGGGGCGGCTGGCGCCGGTAATCACCGAAGAGACGTTCGGATTCTTGAGCAGCCAGGCTAAAGACATTTGTGCCAAAGTAACTCCCAAATCCGCAGCGATGGGGGCAAGTTTCTCCGCCATGGCAATCTTGGCCTTATCAAGCACAGATTCGCGCATCCATTGGTAAGCTGCAAGCGTGGCACGGCTGCCTTCAGGTACAGCTCCGCCATTGTACTTGCCCGTAAGCACACCTGAAGCAAGTGGTGAATAGGTGGTCAGCCCTATACCCGGGTGTTCGTAGAGTGGGGCAAATTCCTTCTCAACGCGAGTGCGGTGCAGCAGGTTGTACTGCGGCTGTTCCATACTTGGGGGCAGCCAGTTGTGCTTCTCAGCAATTGCGGTAGCCTCAGCTATGTCCTGCGCGTTCCAATTGGAGGTTCCCCAATAAAATGCCTTTCCCTGGCGGATGACTTCATTGAAAGCCCAAACCGTTTCTTCGATGGGGCATTCCTTATCCTGGGTATGGGCATAAACCAGGTCAATGTAATCAGTGTGGAAGCGCTTGAGCGAGCGGTTGACACCCTCAATGATATGTTTGCGAGACAAACCTCGCTCGTTGGGCGTATTACCGCCCCAGAAGACCTTTGTGGAAATGAGGAATTGCTCGCGTGGGATACCAAGCTGAAGTAACGCATCGCCCATGATTTCTTCGGATTTGCTCTGCATGTAACCTTCAGCATTGTCAAAAAAGTTGACACCCAGGTCAAAAGCGGTCTTGAGGATGGTTTTTGCCTTTTCAAGATCCACCTGGTTGTGATAGGTTACCCAGGATCCCAGTGATAGTTCAGAAATCTTCAGGCCAGATTTACCAAGATGTCGGTAGTTCATAACTCTCCTAATTATTGGTTTAATTTTTGTTCAAGCCAGGTTTTCAGAACCTGAGCTTGGTTGTGTACTTTATCCCTGGCAGCATAGACCAGGGTTACGTTGCCGGTTTCCAAGGCTTGTTTAACCTCGTCGATAAAAGCGGGTGAAACTGCATTTGCGTTCAGTTCCATGCGGTAGGCATCCACAAACTGGTTAAACTTTTCTGCCATGTGGCCAAAAATTACTCGCAGCTCGTTACTTGGGGCTATTGCCTTGGCCCAGGATTGGAGTTCAAGCGACTCTTTAGTTTTACCCCGCGGCCAGAGGCGATCAACAAGAATGCGGGTACCATCTTGTTCAGACGGGGGCTCATAAGCGCGTTTAAGTTTTATCTCAGGCATATTTCTCCGCTTTCAAGCTATTTTACCTGAAGGAAGGCGTGCAATTGACAAAGGTAGAAGCTATTGTGGTAACTGGAGACTGGCTCAAACACTTTGTAAAAGACTGAGACCACTGGTCAACTGCTCGTGCTCGGTCTGGAGACTAACCGTCCGTTACACGGCGGGCACATGCCGCACGATCACCGGTTTTCTTTCAAGTGCAGATTGCTCCATCGCTGGCGCTTCTAGCAATGACGAGACACTTTGTCATCGAGCTCAGCGTGGCGATCTGGATGGAATAATTATGCTTTGAGAAAACCCCCGGGAGATCTAGAAAAATTCATGGAATGCTTCTCAGTATTCCCTACCAGAGAAAATGCAAAGATCTCTCGCAAGTAAACTTGGGATGAAATATTCGCTGACTGATAACACAATTCTCAAAAATTCGTTGACCACCTGCCACCCTTATGATATGATTCGTGCCTCGACGCCCCCATCGTCTAGTGGCCCAGGACGCGGCCCTCTCAAGGCCAAAACCGGGATTCGAATTCCCGTGGGGGCATCTTTTTTTAAGCCATGACTGCCTTATAATATAAGCCCAGATGCAGAGCGACAGTTACACCATCCCCTATCCCAGGAATTCTATTTTTCGAACCATTGCCAAGTGGCTTGTACGTGGTTTGCTAAAACTTCTGGCGCGCCTTAGTGTGGAAGGTTCAGAAAAAATCCCCAAGACCGGTCCCGCAATTCTGGCGGTCAATCATGTCCACGTTCTTGAAGTTGCCCTCGCAGTGGCCATCCCTGACCGGCAAGTGGAACTGATTGGCAATGGCGACATCCCTTTTGACCCAGCTTATGGTTGGTTGGCAAATGCTTATGGCTTCATCCCCGTCAAGCGCGGCTCACTCGACCGGGACGCGCTATACAAAGGGATGGACGTCTTACGGCAGGGCGGCCTTCTGGGAATCTTCCCGGAAGGGGGTATTTGGGGTCAGGCAAATATGGACTCTCAAATTGGTGTTTCGCTAATTGCCCAACGCACTCAAACACCCGTCATCCCCATTGCCTGCGGCGGCATGAAAGGTGTCATGGGTCTAATATTGAAACTTAAACGCCCCAGCATCAGCATGAAGGTTGGAGAAGCCATTCCGCCTCCACCTGCATCCGCCAGCTACAACAAAGCAGCTCTCAAGGCACATGCAGACCTGGTGCTGAAGGAAATTCAGAATTTACTCCCTGAAAGTGAACGGTGGAATATCAGCGAAGGCGAGGAATTTGCCGTTACTGAATTGGGTCTCGATGGCGGTGACACGCTTGATGAAATTATGCCGGAGGTTGAGGGCATAGTACTGGCAAAACTACTATCCACGCCATCGTTTCTGGACACCTTTGACCGCAACCTGAAGATCCCGGTAGAGCCGATGCAATCCCCTGAGCGGCTTTGGCAAGCCTCCCACTGGTGCAGGAGCATTGATTCACTTCTGAGTTATAACAGTCAGAACCCTGGCTTCTTCCGCTACCGCTTTGGTATTGAAGGCGGCCTGCAGATGGGGCCGGCGCTCAGGCGGCTGCGAAAGTTCATCGAAAGGGCTAATAGCCTGCGCAAAACCTTACGCCTGCGCGTGCAGCGCTCCCGCCGCTTCCGAAACGGGGAAGTGAGCACAACCGTTTTGGAATACGAAATTATTCCTGACAAATAGGAAACAAAAACCGCGCTTCGAGAACGCGGCATTTCATCCTAACAAAGAATCCGCTTCCAAAATTCTTTAAAACCTAATATTTGATATCTCTGACTGAGAGTTGCGTTTCATGCCGGCCCATATATTCATTCTCTGAGAAGGTGTAGGCCAGGTCAACACGGGAGGGCAGGCTGCCAGCTAGATTTCCCATACCAAAGGCGATCGCTGGGAAGTCCACCTGGCCAGCTTTGACGCGGAATCGCAGATGTTTGCCATCTTTTGTGGCGTTCACGTTCGTAATTGGGCAGCCGAAGCTGCAGAAAAGGGCATCAGGGTTACCGCGGCCAGTTGGCTCTAGCAGTTCTGCTGCCTGGAAGATCTCAGGCATGTCCTGGGGGGTCAGGGCTTCCAGGTTGATAGGCATGTCAATTTTGAGGAAGGGGCTAGGCCAGGGTTCGCCGACGACATCCAGGGCGATGCGATTCATTCGTTGAACGAACTCAGGGATATTGGTTTTTTGAATGGTCAGTCCAGCTGCTACAGCGTGGCCGCCATGCTTGACCAGCAGGTCATCACACAGGTCCAGGGCGGCGTTGATGTCAAAGGGCTCAATTGAACGACAGGAAGCCTTAACATAGGCTTCGGATTCGTAGCCGATAATGGTTGGTTTATAGGTGGCGTCCACCACTTTTGAAGCTGCAATGCCAACAACACCCTCATTGAAATCGGGCGAATAAACAAAAATCACATGCGTTTCGGGGTCTTCCAGCAAGGGCGAGGCCAGGGTTTGGGTGATGACTGACTCCATAATATCTTGACGCTGGCTGTTTTGACTGTCTAATTTCTGGGCCAATTCACCGGCTTGGCGTAGGTCGCGCGAAGTGAGCAGGTTAAAAGCTGCCAGGGCAGATTCCAGCCGCCCTGAGGCATTCAGGCGCGGCCCAATCTTAAATCCGATATCCCCGGTATTCAATGTATCCAGTCGGATGCGGCTGACCTGACTGAGTGAAAACAAACCCTGGCGGTTGACCTGTCGGGCTCTTTGCAAGCCTTTAAAGACCAGGGAGCGATTCTCGCCAGATAACGATACGATGTCGGCCACACTACCGATGGCAACCAAATCCAGCCAATCTTCAGCCTGGAGGCCGTCAACCGGGAAGCTCTGCAGATAAGCTTGCACCAACTTATAGGCCACGCCCACGCCCGCAAAATCCTTAAAAGGGTAGGGATCATCAACGCGATGCGCATTGATGACGGCGTTGGCAACGGGAAGCTGTACATCCGGTTTATGATGATCCGTCACAATGACATCCATGCCCAATTCACGGGCACGGGCAACTTCGCGGGCGGAGCGGATGCCGCAATCTACCGTGATGATTAATTGTGTGCCTTCACCGGCCAGCTGTTCCATGGCTTCCACATTCAAGCCGTAACCCTCTTCAAAACGGCTGGGGATGTAAACGCGGGCTGGTACGCCAAGGGCTGCAAAAAACTCAAAAAGCAGGGATGAAGCAGTGACCCCATCCACATCGTAATCCCCATAAATAGTAATATTCCCGCCAGTTTCAAGGGTGCAATGGATCAGGTCAACGGCAGTTTGCATATCCCGCAGTTGGAATGGGTCGGTATTGATAGATACCTCACGCGCAATGTAAGCAAAAGCCGCCTCACGGTCTTTGATGCCGCGGTTATAGAGCAACTGCCTTAGGAAAGGAGAAAAATTTTGCAATCCCTGGCTGATCTCTTCAGGAATCTCAGGGGCAATCTTCCAGTTTTTTTGAATGCGTGGTCTTGGATTCATTGGCTTACTCCTGCCCAATTGTAACTGAAAGAACGGCTTCAAATGTTGTTTTCCTCACCTTCCAGCTGCTGGCCTACACAAGGAAGCGCCTATGCAGAGTTTTAAATCTTGAGAGGCCGGCTGTGGTAAAATGCCGATATAAACACCCGTTCGGAGGCAATTGCATGGCAAAAACAGCAAGTAAAGAAAAAGTAGTTTCCAGCTTTGAGGTCAAGAAGGGCCTCGCTGAGATGCTTAAAGGTGGCGTGATCATGGATGTGGTCACCGCTGAGCACGCACGCATCGCGGAAGATGCGGGAGCCTGCGCGGTCATGGCTTTGGAACGTGTGCCGGCAGACATCCGGGCTACAGGCGGGGTTGCCCGCATGTCAGACCCGGAACTCATTTTGCAAATTATGGATGCCGTCTCCATCCCGGTGATGGCCAAGGCCCGCATCGGTCATTTTGTGGAAGCCCAGATTCTGGAAGCACTTGGCGTTGATTACATTGACGAATCTGAAGTGTTGACCCCGGCAGATGAGTCCTTCCATATCAACAAGCATGACTTTAAGGTGCCCTTTGTGTGCGGTTGTCGCAACCTGGGTGAGGCTTTGCGTCGCATTGGAGAAGGCGCTGCCATGATGCGCACCAAAGGTGAGGCCGGAACCGGCGATGTGGTGGAAGCTGTTAAGCACGCCCGTTCGCTTTTTGGCGATATCCGTGTGCTGCTAAACCTGCCCGAAGAAGAAGTGATGACTTTTGCCAAGAATATCGGCGCGCCTTTCGAGCTTTGCCTGGAAACACGCAAACTCGGCCGCCTGCCTGTCGTGAACTTTGCAGCCGGCGGCATTGCCACCCCGGCAGATGCAGCTTTGATGATGCAATTGGGTGTGGACGGCGTTTTTGTCGGTTCCGGAATTTTCAAATCCGGCGACCCTGCCAAGCGCGCTTCCGCCATCGTGAAAGCCACCACCCATTACAACGAGCCCAAATTGTTGGCCGAGATCAGCCGCAACCTGGGTGAAGCCATGGTTGGACGCACCGTGGATAGCCTTTCGGACGGCGACAAGCTGGCCGGCCGCGGCTGGTAAGTAAAAGCGAGTAATCCCTTGATTATTGGTGTCCTCGCCCTACAAGGCGACTTTCGTGAGCATCGTGCAGCCCTCAAAAAGCTGGGCATTGAAAGCCATGAAGTCAAAGCCAACGATGACCTCCCTGGTTTGGATGGTTTGATCATCCCGGGAGGGGAATCGACCACCATGGGCAAACTAATGGTTGATTACGGCATGATTGAACCTCTCCAGAAATTTGCCAAAACCCATGCTGTTTGGGGTACCTGCGCGGGGGCCATTCTTCTCTCGAAAGATACAGGCCGGCCTCAGCCGTTGCTGGCCTTGATGGATTGCGACACCACCCGCAACGCCTTTGGCAGGCAGGTGGATTCGTTTGAAATTGAAATTCCTGTGCCTTTCCTGGAGCCCGCCAAGCCTGATTACCACCTGACCTTCATCCGCGGGCCGATCTTCAGCCGGATACGCGGTAAGGCGCAAGCCTTGCTTCAGCTGCCAGATGGCAAAGTTGTGGCGGTGTTGGATGGGCATTTGCTTGCTACCTCTTTCCACCCTGAACTGACAAACGACCTGCGCTTCCACCGTTATTTTGTGGAGATGGTAAAACGGACCCGCGCGAACTGAGCCTGACTGATTTACCGCTGCTGCTGAAGGGTGCGGCACGTCTACAAAGCCTGGACACCTTTCGCTATTACACGCGCGGAAACCCCCTTAACACACATAACCTGCTGGCAATTCTCAACCCTTCCTCAACCGTAAAAACTTTGACAATGGAGATGGTTGATCAAAGATCTTACATCCAGGTGCGGGTGGAAGATGGAAAATCGCGAGCGCAGCTGGATTATCTGATCGCTAATAAAGACCCAGAAAGCTTGGATCCGCAATTGTTGGAGGCCGCAATCAAGGTTGCGGGAGAATGGGGCGCCCAGGTTTTATTAGCGGACCTGCCATCAAATTCAGTCTTTCATTCGATTTTCAAGCGACTGGGTTTTATCCATTGGGCAGGGCAAAAAATTTACCGGCTAGAAAAGACGAAAACCAGCCAAAAGCTGCTAAACCATCAATGGCGCATCTGGACCAGCGCGGATATGCCTGCTCTGGAGGCTTTATACCGCAGCCTGGTGCCAGGTTTGTTCCAGCCTATCGAAGAACTGACCCGCAAGGCAAAATTAGGAATGATCCTGCAAGATGATAAGGGTAGATGCCTTGGTTATGTGGATTATGACGAAGGTCCTAAAGGCATCTGGCTGCAGCCTTTCCTGCTGCCTGAACTGAATGATGCCGATGTAATCCGCGACATGATTTCTGCTTTGCATGTGCTTTGGAAGGGGCCGGTTTACCTAAGCGCGCGGTCATACCAACCCTGGGTGGATGCTCTTGCCCAGAGTGGAAGCGCTGAGCTAATCTCTGAGCAAAACCTGTTGGTGAAGTACCTGGCAGCCCATGTTCCCGCGGCTGAAGCGTTGAAGAACTTCCGCCTGGAAAAGGGGAGAGTTGAAAGCAGCTTCCCTTTGTGATGGATGACCTCGGTTAATAATTGCGGATCAACCCATTGTTATAAAAATTCCAATGAAAAATGCAGTCTTGATCTT
>WOZB01000202.1:16838-22406 GCA_011620445.1 Anaerolineaceae bacterium
AAGATGACAAATTACCAGCAAAAAATAACTGACGATTTGGATGCCATGCTCGCTGTTTTTCCCCCTGAGCTGGCGCAGGCAGTGCACTCGCGCGACCACTTTGATCAGTTAATTGAAGTTATTCTTGACCTCGGCAGAAAACCCAGCGCGCGCTTCTTTAGCGAAGAAGTTACCTTGCTTCCCCGGCCTGTTGCCCAGGAAGATTTGGATTACGTTATCACCCGTATTGGTGATTTTGACGCAGACAATCGCGCAGGTATGGAGCGCACCCTGCACCGTATCTCGGCCATCCGCAACCGCAGAGGTAAAATTGTTGGCCTCACTTGCCGGGTCGGCCGCGCTGTTTACGGCACCATCGGTATTATCAACGACCTGGTAGAGAGTGGGGAGTCCATCCTCATTCTCGGACGTCCAGGTGTTGGGAAAACCACAATGCTGCGTGAGGCGGCCCGCATCTTGGCGGAATCCAAGCGTGTGGTCATCGTAGACACGTCCAATGAGATTGGCGGAGATGGGGATGTACCCCACCCGGCTATTGGTAACGCACGCCGCATGCAGGTACCTAAACCTTCGCTGCAGCACGAAGTAATGATCGAGGCGGTTGAAAACCACAACCCGGAAGTGATCGTGATTGATGAAATTGGCCGTGAATTGGAAGCCTTGGCCGCCCGCACCATCGCGGAACGCGGTGTGCAGTTGATTGGCACCGCGCATGGTACAGCCCTTGAAAACCTGCTAATGAACCCGACGCTTTCTGACCTCGTGGGCGGGATTGAATCAGTGACATTATCTGATGAAGAAGCCCGTCGACGTGGAACCCAGAAAACGGTCCTTGAACGGCGCTCGCCCCCGACCTTCTCAGTCCTCGTGGAGATGCTAACCCGTGACCGGGTAGCAGTCCATCGAGACGTAGCTTCCGCAGTGGATTCCATCCTGCGGGGATACCCCATGCCGGCTGAAGAACGTTACTGGGATGAACACGGCAAAGTACGTTCTGTGAAGGCAGCTACCGCACCGGCTCCGACAGTATCGCAATCATTGAAAACAAGAAATGGCATGGAAAAGTCGCCTTTTCAGCGCTCCAATGCTAATCTGCAAAAAAATGGCGGCTCTCAAGACCGCGAGGTCAGGCAGAAATATCCAGCCGCTTTTACAGATCGACAAAACAGCCCTGAAAGGGAGGCCGATAGGAATCAGAGCCCTTTCTCGATTGAGGAACCGTACGACGAGCTGCAGGTGCAGGCAGGGCCGGATATCAAGAATATCTACGCTTATGGTGTAGCGCGCAACCGCCTGATCCAGGTGATAAAGGCTTTGAATGTGCCAGCACGAGTGGTGCGTACGCCAGAAGAAGCCGATACTTTTGTGACCCAGCGGCGTTATTACCGGGAACATCTGCAACCAATTACTGACGCAGAAGCGAAAGGTCTGCCGATTTTTGTGATTAAGTCGAACACTGATGGACAGATTGAACAATTCCTGGCGGACTTGTTTTCGTTGAGGCCTGCATCAGAATCCATACCAGCTTATAATGAAGCCTTGAGTGAAGCTGAGGAAGCTATCGACCGCGTTTATGCTGGAGAAAAGTACGTGGATTTAGGTCCGGCGGCGGCACCCTTGAGACGCAGACAGCATGACATGGCTAAGCAGGCTAACCTGGTTTCACAATCTTTCGGGAAGGAACCAAACCGTCGCGTTCGGATTTTTAGAGACTAATGTTCATCACCTTTGAAGGCCCTGAAGGCAGTGGCAAGACCAGCCAGTTGCCAGCTCTGGTTGATTATCTGGAAGGCTTGGGTTTTCAAGTGGTCAGTACCCGCGAGCCCGGTGGCACGGCTATCAGCGACCAAATCCGTGAAGTTCTAACCAGCATGAAGAATCAGGAATTGCACCCCAGGACAGAAATCCTGCTCTTTTTGGCTGCCCGTGCACAGCTAGTGGAACAGGTTATCAAACCTGCCCTCCAAGCAGGCAAAATCGTGTTTTGTGATCGCTATGGTGATTCAACCCTGGCGTATCAAGGCTATGGTCATGGTCTGGACCTAACGATCTTAAGGCAAATGCTGGATTTTGCAACAGACCATCTGCAACCGGATCTGACACTTTTTCTGGATTTGGATGTTGAAATTGGCCTGGCAAGAAAGAAAAAAGCCTCCGAATGGAACCGCCTGGATGCCTATGCCCTGGCATTTCATAAAAGGGTAAGGGAAGGCTACCACCAGCTGATCGCGGAAGAGCCGGAACGCTGGGTAACCGTGGATGCCACACAGGATATGAAGACTGTACAAGCTAACCTTAGGAAAACCATTCTCAAAAAGTTAAAATCTACTCACTTATTACCTTAAGTGAACCTCTCAAGACACCTGAAAGGATTTCAATGAAAAAATTACCATTAATGTTTGCATTGTTGCTGATGGCTTCGCTTGTATTAAGTGCCTGTCAAATTAATACAGCCACCCCGCCCGCGCAAACCCCTGCCACCCAGGCAGCCACAGTTGCTGCTAGTGAAACCCAGCCAACAGACCCGGCTACTACCAGCGGAATGCCAACCCCGGCTGCACCGACCGTAATATTACCTACACAGGATACCCGCCTTAAGGATGACCAGGGCAAGATGATCTGCACGGTCTACCCAGCGATGTTCTCAGGTGAAATGAGTGAACAGGAAAAAGCCCTTGTCAAAGATGTTCCAGCCATAACGGAAGATGACTGGCAGATGGGGGCTGAAACACCGGTTCTAACCATCCTTGAATACAGTGACTTCCAGTGCCCGGCCTGTGCCATGTTCTATACCGAATTGGAAAAACTGATGCAAGCGCACCCAAATGATGTGCGCCTGGTCTTCAGAAACTTCCCATTGGTGAGCATCCACGCGAATGCCTCCCTGGCCGCGCAAGCTGCTGAAGCCGCCGGCTTGCAGAGTGAAGAGCAGTATTGGGCCATGTACAATTTGCTTTTCTCCAAACAGACCGATTGGTCAGGCAAGACCTCAGAGGAATTCTCAGTATTTCTCAAGGAACAGGCAACCAGCCTGGGCTTGGATGTGGATAAATTTATGCAGGATCTCACCAGTGAAGCATTGGTCAAACAGGTGAAGGATGAAACAGATTTCGCCATTAAGATTGGCCTCAATTCGACACCGACCATCATCCTGAATGGACGCCCCTGGCAGTACCAATGGGATGCGTACACATTGGGTATGGTCATTGACCTTATCAAATCTGAAGCAAAAATGCATACAGAATGCCCGGATTTTGTGATTGATCAAAACAAAACCTATACCGCCACTATCAAGACTGAAAAGGGTGACATTGTCATGGAACTCTATCCCAAAGTGGCACCGCAAGCGGTCAACTCTTTTGTGGTGCTCGCGCGTGAAGGCTACTATGATGGTGTTACCTTCCATCGAGTACTCTCGAATTTCGTTGCCCAGACCGGCGACCCAAGCAATACAGGTATGGGCGGTTCAGGTTTTGAGTATCGCGAAGAAACCAGCGCTGATCTTAAATTTGACCAGGAGGGTATGGTTGGTATTGCAAAAGCCACACAGGCTAATACAAGCGGCAGCCAATTCTTTATCACTTATGCACCGCTTCCCGACCTGGATGGCGGCTATACAATTTTTGGTAAGGTGATCTCGGGGATGGACGTTGTCAAGCAGATTACAGAGCGCGACCCAAGCACGATGCCCACAACCCCTGGTGACAAGATTGTGAGCATCACTATCGATGAAAAGTAGAATGGATCAAAGCTATCCTGTGTATCAGATGAAACACCGAAAGACTGACTGGATAAACACACTCCAGTTGGTCTTTTCACTCGCTGTCTTTATCTGCGCGACGCTGATAGCTTTGGTCGTTTTTTTTGGACGGCTTAGCCTTTCTCAGAACAATCTGATACGCGAACTCGGTGTTTCGGCCGGGGCGATGCTAAGTGTTTTCGCCTGGTCAGCTGTAATGGTTGCAGTCACGGCAATAGTTTCGGTGATTAGTTCAGCAAGAAAAATGGCCGGTAAAGTGATGCCTGGTTGGACACAGGCGAAAATGCTTTGGCTTTACGGCGCAATCGCAATCCTGCCAGTGTTCTTCGTCGTGGGGCAGAACTTATTCAAGGTTGCGAAGCATGCCAATACCTGGATGCCGATATTTTCAGTGGTCAGCATATTTATTGCCGGTATTTGGTATATGCGCATAGGTATTGGGCGCGATTGGGGCAAAAGACTCCAGCGCAATTCCGGTTTGCTCACCTTTAGTTTCGGGTTTACAACCTGGCTTGTCTTGATAAGCGAAATCCTGGTTCTTGCGGTTTTCGGTCTGGTTTTTTTCCTGGCGACCAGGCAAGACCCCCAGATGCAAGATCTTTTTCAGAACTTGCCCAATTTATTGCAGGGTTTTCAAGGTGATCTCCAGGCTGCAGAAGCGATAATTGCAGAACTGATGCAAAAACCGGTAGTCATATTTTTCGCAATATTAACAATTGCTTTCCTGATGCCACTGGTAGAAGAGCTGCTGAAACCCTTAGGTGTACTGCTTCTTAAAGGCAGAAAAATAAGCCCAAGGGAAGGCATGCAGGCGGGCATTATCAGCGGAGCGGGTTTTGGCATTATGGAAGGCATGCTTTTTGGCATTCAGACCGGGCCGGGCACTGAACCAGAAGCCTGGATAATTTTCGTCATTGGACGGGCTGCAGCATTAATTTTGCACATTTTCAATGGCGCATTGAACGGTTTTGCTTTAGTTCGCTTCTGGGAGAATCGAAAAGCGGGACCTCTCGTTGGTACCTTTCTGATTACCCTGCTGATCCATGGCATTTGGAATTTAACAGCTATACTGGCAAGCGCAAATATCCTTGACCAAACCATATCCTTAGGTATAACAATTTCGATTTTTGTATTGGTTTTTATTAATTACGTGGTTTTTACCCGAAAAGACGGCAACCCAAAACAGGAGATTGCATTTAACAATGGCTTATGACAGGGTCTATAAGTTCCTGACCTGGCTGGTTCGGAAATTAGTGGACTTAAGGGTGGAGGGGAAAGAAAACGTACCAAAGACTGGCGCGTGCCTGCTTACAATTGCGCACACCAGCCGCTTGGATACGATTTTTTTGATGGTGGCAATCGAACGCCGCGATGCCATCCCACTTGTTGCCACTGAGTACAAGAAATCCGTCATCGGACCGTTGATGAATGCAATCGGTGTGATCTGGCTGGATCGCTCGGGTACCGATTTCAAAGCCCTTCAACAGGCTGGTGATTATCTGAACAAAGGTTGGATATTGGGGATTGCCCCAGAAGGAAAACGGTCAAAAACGAATAAACTGATGCAAGGCAAACCCGGGTCTGCTTTAATTGCAAAAAAGTACAAAATTCCTGTAATTCCAGCAGCAGTTGAAGGCGCTACTGAAATGTGGTACTGGTTCAAACGCTTTAAGAAGATGCGGGTGACCGTTCGCTTTGGGGAAAATTTCGTTATTTCCGAAAAAATTGACGAGGAAGACAATAAGATCTGGTTGAACCGGGCAACTGATGAGATTATGTGCCATATCGCCGCATTATTGCCGCCTGAA
>WOZB01000150.1 GCA_011620445.1 Anaerolineaceae bacterium
TCCATACGATGCACAATTGTAAACGCTAGGTGCGTTTCTGAAAAAAATAACCCTTTATATAACCCTTTATATTAGGGTCCAAGTTTTTGGATTATTGTATAATTATTGTAAATTTAGGAGAGAAACAACATGTCACCTAAAGAAAAGAAGCCAGCAGACAAGAAACTCACTCCACGCACTAATAAACCAAGTTCGGCTAAAAATCCAGCTACCAAGAAACCGGCTGTCAAGGCAGCACCTGAAAAGAAAGAGGAAAAGAAAGAAATGTCTAAATACGAATGCATCGCCTGTGGATACATCTACGATCCTACCAAGGGAGATCCTTCCCAAGGAGTTAAGCCCGGTACATCATTTGAGGATCTTCCCGCTGATTGGGTTTGCCCTGATTGTGGCGCCGGGAAAGATCAGTTCGAAAAAATTAAATAGATTTATTCTCTTCTTCTAAGCCCCTTTGTTACCAAAGGGGCTATTTTTTTAAGCTATTTCTTTTAATGTAGGTTTTTAGGCTATTTCTTTTAGTCTATTACGGTTATTAAGCGTATAATGAAACCACTATACTCATTCAAGATTGGAGGAAAATAATGGCAAATGTTATGTACGATCATGTTTGGAAAAAGTTTGGTGACGTTGTTGCAGTCCAGGATCTAACCCTGGAAATTGAGGATAAAGAATTCCTCGTCCTGGTTGGGCCTTCCGGTTGCGGCAAAACCACCGCCCTGCGTTGCCTCGCGGGCCTTGAGGAAATTACCGAAGGCCGTGTGTTAATTGGCGACCAGGTTGTAAATGACGTAGCCCCAAAAGACCGTGACATCGCAATGGTCTTCCAGAGCTATGCTCTTTACCCGCATATGTCAGTTTACGACAATATGGCATTCGGGCTCAAGTTGCGCAAGATGTCCAAAGAGGAAATCGACAAGCGCGTCCAGATTGCAGCAAAAACTTTAGGTATTGAAAGTTTCCTGCAACGCAAACCCAAGGAACTTTCAGGTGGTCAGCGTCAGCGTGTAGCAGTTGGTCGTGCTATCGTCCGCGAGCCAAAAGTTTTCCTCTTCGATGAACCACTTTCCAACCTCGACGCCAAACTGCGCGTGCAGACCCGTGCAGAGCTCAGCAAGCTCCACAAACGCTTGCAGACAACCTTCATCTATGTCACTCACGATCAGACTGAAGCCATGACCATGGCCAACCGTATTGCGGTAATGAGCAAGGCCAAATTGCAGCAGCTTGATACCCCTCAGCAATTGTACGACCATCCCGCTAATCTCTTCGTGGCTGGCTTTATTGGCTCACCGGCTATGAACTTTTTCAATGGAAAACTATTGGAAGAAGAAGGCCACTACATTGCTGACCTGAGCAGCTTCAAAGTGCGCATCCCTGACAAAGATAAGTCCAACATCAGCTTCCTCGTCGGAAAAGATATCATTTTCGGTATCCGCCCTGAAGATATCCATGCTCCACAATATGCTCCTCCCGGCATTATTGCCGAGCCAGTGGACACGAAGATTGATGTGACCGAATTGATGGGTAACGAAATCCTGCTGTATCTTGTCAACGGTGAGCACAGTTTCATAGCCCGAGTTGACCCCCGAACCGAGGCTAAGTATGGGGATGATGCCCAGGTTTTGTTCAATATGGAAAACTACCATATCTTTGATCCCAATGCAGATCCCGAAAATCCGCCCGCGGTGATGTAATATTTATCTGTAAAGGAGGCTGCAAATAAATTGCAGCCTCCTTTTTGATTCAGTATTGTAGAGCAGGCTCGCCGTTAAGGTTTCGGGTTCTCCGAAGTGCTCGGGAGCCCAGTGCCACCTTCAGGTGGGTATAGACCCATGCTTGGGTCAGGAATTTCTGTCTCTTCTTGGGAAGTTGTAGATTCTGGCTCCTTTTTCTCATCAGTCAGAAAAGGGTTCACAGGAGTGGCCATGCTGGGGATTTTCGTCTCCGCTCTGCTAGATGGAATAGCCATCGGAATGACGCGTTCAGAGACTTTGGGAGTTCTTTTGCGCGGCCAGAAAACGATGACTAATAAGATGGAGACGAGCAAACCATATACCGAAATCAGGATAAAAGCGTTCACCCAAAGTGGCAGCGGGAAGAGTCGGATTAACCCACTGGTCGCAGAGAACGTCCAATTGCCCTGTGGGAAAAAGATGGCATGAAACTCTTCAAACAAGGTATTAAAACTGAGGACCATAAAGATAACCAAGATGATCATCAAAACGATGGTCAAAACTGCACCCCAGAAGAAACTGTGCCGAATCTGGGCCCAACTCTTGGTCACGAGCATCCAGATAATGAATGCAATTGAAAGACCGCAAATTACGTACCAAACCATGCTGGCTACATCAATAACTTTTTTAACGTCTTGTAAGTGGGAGACTTCGCTGGGGGTATAGACTGTTTTGCCCTCATCATCGGTTAACTGTGTAAGGCTGTTTATGTCTTGCTTGGAATTGAGATACCCAACGGTCACTTCCGCCAACCGCGTTCGTTCCTCCCTGGAGTAACCCAAAGTGTCCTCGGGAAAGCCGATTAATCCATACTGAAAACCGGGGTAGTTGAACGAAAGCAAAGTTCTGACTCCACCCATCAGGATAATGAACGGTAAAAGCAAAGCGATAAAGATGGCAAAAATCTTGCTCGGATTAGGTTTCACGGTAACTCCATTTCTTCGGTAACTAAGTATTTTAAAACCATGCGGTTGGTAATGTATTCAATTGGAGCCAAATCATCAGTGAAGACTGCTCCATCAACCACCGCTGAGGATTTGCCTTCAAGCGCCAGGCTAATAGCTGAATATAACAAATTCTCCTTATCCTCAGGTGCATAATTCATGCTATCGCGGTTAACGGATAGGTTTTCCCAACCTGCAGCTGGATTTTTAGCCGCGAACATCACCGAATTATATGAATCAGGCAGATCCACCACGAACACCTTGGGGAAAACCTTGCTTACTGTTGCGGCTAAAGCGTTAATAAGACTGCGGTCATTGCCCCCTCTGCCGATGTTGATGGCAATAACTCCATTTGAAGTGAGTTTCTGCTCCAACATAGTAAAGAATTCCAGGGTCACCATATGCGCGGGAATATATGGCGGCCGATAAGCATCTACACTGATAAGTTCGTAAGTACCAGGAAGCTTTTCCATCTCCCAACGGCCATCCCCCACAATAACCTGTAAATTGGGTAAATCCATACCGAAAAATTCCCGGCCTATTTCCACGATCTCAGCATCAATCTCAATCCCGTCCACCCGCGCATTTGGCAGCGCAACACTGGCTTGTCTTGCGCTAGTCCCAGCAGCCAGGCC
This sequence comes from Anaerolineaceae bacterium, assembly GCA_011620445.1. GTDB lineage: Bacteria > Chloroflexota > Anaerolineae > Anaerolineales > Anaerolineaceae > Mesolinea. The sequence goes on from WOZB01000150.1 coordinate 3,313, forward strand.
AATCAAAGCAATCCGCTTAACATCTTCAAGTTTGGCGTCAGGGTTAAAAAATGGACCCACCAAAACTTGCGACCACGGACCACCATAAAAGTATTGATTGGGATTATAGATGGAGTGCATTCCCTGCCCTTCATTCAAGCGTAAGAATCTAAATTCTCCGTACTCCAAAACTTGTATGTAGTTATACGCTGACTCCTTCTCGTAGATCAAGCCCGCAGTAGCTTTATCAAAACCTCTAATGCCAATTATTGCCAACGCAATAACTGCCAACCAAACCAGCCCAAAAATTAGTAAATGCTTGTATTTTTTTCTTGCCCAGAAAACTCCCAGTGCAATAAGCAGCAGAATGGAGGCAGTGAAAAGAAATGTGCGATAGGTTCCAATGAAAGGAATGAGTACAAGTACTGTCAGAAATGTGCCAATAAACGAACCCAAAGTGGAAATGGCGGAAAGTGCCCCAGATACTCTTCCGGAGTTCTCACTCGTCTTGATGGCCAGCCGGAGTGCAAAAGGAGTTACAGTCCCCAGAAGAGTCACTGGAATGATGAGCAGCAAAATAACGCTGGTGAAGGTGCCAGCCAATAATCCGATATTGAGAGCGTCAAATGCTTCAGCAGATATCCTTAATATAGGACGCGCAATCAAGGGTAAAACTCCCGTACTGAGACCGGCGCAAGCCAGAATAAAACCAAGCGTCTCCAATTTTGGGGATGCATCCGCCCACTTGCCCCCCAACCAGTTGCCTAGAGTTAAATAAACCAATATAAGGCCAATAATGACTGCCCAGACCAGGTTGCTGGTCCCGAAGACATTTCCCAAAAGACGGGACGCAGCGAACTCCAGCATCATGGTTCCCATTCCGCCCAAGAACACAACCGCTCCCAGCGATGAAGGAAATAACCTTTCGTGTGCCAATCTCACATTTTTAGAAGGTGCTTCCGCCATAGTTCAATTATAATGCCCCAAAAAATGAAAACACTCGCGAAGGAGTGTTCTTTAAAACTATTGATAAAGGATTCAACGAGATTGTCTACAAGGCGTCTATCGCCTCAGATACAGCTTCTTTGAAGACCTCTAAACCTGCAACAAGGGCTTCCTCATCAATTATCAATGGTGGACAAA
>WOZB01000157.1 GCA_011620445.1 Anaerolineaceae bacterium
TCTGGCTGAGCTCGAAAAAGACTTGATCTTTGTCGGCCTGGTGGGCATGATCGACCCTTCCCGTCCGGAAGTAAAGCCTGCCATGGCCGAAGCCCGTACGGCTGGCATCCGTTCAGTCATGATTACGGGTGATTACCCCAACACAGCCAGGGCAATCGCTGAAGATATCGGCCTCATCCAACCAGGGCATAAAGTGCTCACTGGCAAGGATTTGGATAAATTTAGCGAAGAAGAGATGCGCGAGGTCGTCAAGGTTACGGATGTTTACGCCCGGGTAAGCCCTGAACACAAAATGCGTATTGTGAATGCCATGCGTGGCAACGGCGAAGTGGTTGCCATGACCGGCGATGGCGTCAATGACGCCCCGGCGATTAAGCTCGCCGATATTGGCGTGGCGATGGGAATTACTGGCACAGATGTTGCCAAAGAAACTGCCGATATGGTGCTCACGGATGATAACTATGCGTCCATTGTCAACGCAGTTGAGCAAGGCCGCGTTATTTACTCCAACATCCGAAAATTTGTTTACTACCTGGTCTCTTGTAATGTCGGCGAGATCATGATCATCTTCCTGGCCACCCTGTTTGGCTGGACGGCTCCTTTGACCGCTATCCAATTGCTCTGGCTCAACCTGATCTCTGATGGCGCTCCTGCTCTTGCACTCGGTGTTGAAAAAGGCGATCCTGACATCATGCAGCAACCCCCTCGACCGCCCACTGAACCTATCATCAATAAGTTCATGCGCAATGGCATAATCGTCCAAACCATCGCCATCACTGCCTCAGTCCTGGGAGCCTACTTTATCGGCCTGCGGGAAGGCGGCATCCAGGAAGCCGAGACTTTCGCTTTCGTCACCCTCTCCTTCAGTGAGCTGCTCAGGGCTTTCACCGCCCGCTCAGAATATTATCCTCTGACCAAGATTGGCATTTTCAGCAATCCTAAGATGAACCTGGCTGTGCTTTCTTCAATGGCTCTTGTGCTCGTCACCATCTACGTTCCCCCACTGCAGACGATCTTTAACACCATGACCCTGACGCCGAGCCACTGGTTGGTTATTCTGCCTTTTATCTTTGTGCCAGCCATTACCGCTGAAGTGATGAAGTCCATCACCTACAAAAAACAGATGCAAGAACAGCTTGCCTAAGTCTTACAAAACTCCCGCAGAATTGTGGGAGTTTTTTTATTACGTTTAGGTTTTGCTTGAATGCTGGGTAATGCGGTCAAGGCAATTGGCAGATGTTCTTAGTTTAGTAAGTTGAAGCAGGGTAGAACATAAACGCGATGACAAACCTCATTCTATTCTAAGTTTCCGGCTTGCCCGGCTGCTTTTTGGCTTTGACAGGTGCCCTAATTGCCGGCCTTGTCAACCGGGGTAAACAAGGCGAGGTCTATTCCTCATTTAACCACTTTATCTCCGAATCAGGCGAATTGGGGGTTGCAAAACGCCCCTGGGCTTTTAATTGGGGCCTGATCCATCGAGGCATTCTCCTTCTGGCTGCCACCCTCAATCTCGGTCTGGCTTTGCCGTGTCTGTGGGGAAAATTTTGGCGTGGTTTTTGGGATAATTACTGCGCTCAGCTTATCCCTGGTAGGCGTCTTTTCAATGGATCGCCTGAAACCCCGTGGCATCGCGGCGGTAACATTTTTCCGGGCTGGGCTGCTGATGGTGCTGTTTTTCACGTTCGCAATCGCCCTCCAACCTCAGGAAAAGTGGGTTTCCCCCAGGCTGCTCGCTCTGGCTGGGCTGCTGCCACCGCGGCCTTCGGTACCTTCCTGGTGATAATTTCCAGGATCCACTAAACGAAAGCACAACTACTCGAACCCTTGCAGAAGCCCCGGCCGCGCGTCTGGAAAATGGCAATTGCAGAATGGGCTATCTATGTGACTATCGTTTTTTGGTTTCTGATGGCTGCCCTGGCAATCTGAATGGCTGAATGGCAATCTGTGAATGGCAATCTGAAAGACCATTTACATGCGGAATGTTATACTTAGCCAGAATTTTGGAGGTGCTATGAAAGTTTTGATTACCGGCGGTGCCGGATATATTGGTAGTACGATTGCGTCCGCGCTGGAGGATGCCGGCCACACACCCATCATCCTTGACTCGCTGCTCACGGGCCCCAAAGCCTTCGTGCGCGACCGCATCTTCTATCAGGCAGACATCGCCGATAAAGTCGCCCTCAAGCAAATCTTCCAGGACCATCCGGATATTTTTGCCACCATTCACTGCGCGGCCTTGATCGTTGTGCCAGATTCCGTCTCTGACCCATACAACTACTACATCGACAATGTTGTCAAATCCATGGAACTTTTCAAAACACTTGCCGAACTCAATCATCCACGGGTGGTGTTCAGTTCCTCCGCTGCCATCTACGATGTCGTGCCAAATTTCATGGTCAACGAAGAATCGCCCTTAAAACCGCTCAGTCCATATGCGCGCACCAAGTATATGATGGAAATGGTTCTCAAGGATTTTTGCAAGGCTTATGGGCTTAAGGCGATCGCTTTGCGCTACTTCAATCCCATCGGTGCGGACCCCAAACTGCGCACAGGTTTGCACGTCAAAAACCCCAGCCACCTCATTGGCAAGTTAGTGCAGGTTGCCCTGGGTAAAGAACCTGTGTTCCATCTAACAGGTGTCGATTGGCCCACCCGCGATGGGTCTGGCATCCGCGATTATTTGCACGTATGGGATCTTGCCCAGGCGCATTTGAAAGCCGTCCTCAATTTTGATAAAGCCATTGCAGAAGGCAAATCAGATGATACAGATTACACCGTCATCAACCTGGGTTCGCAGCAAGGTGTTACCGTCAAGGAGTTTGTGGCAGCTTTCGAATCCGTTTACGGCAAGAAAATTCCCATGGAAATCAAACCTGCCCGCCCCGGAGACATCGCCGGGGCCTACGCCAACGCTGACAAGGCTAACCGACTCCTGGGTTGGAAGGTTGAAATGACAACCGCGGATGGCATCCGCGATGCTCTGCGCTGGGGAGAAGTCAGGGATCAAATCTTAGGTTAACTTCCACACTTGAACCAGTATGAAAAGAGCAGTTCAAAATGTCTGCTCTTTTCATTCAGATCTATCCAGTGACAAATACCGGGCTACATTCCTTGCAGTTGTTCAGGCGTGTTATAAAGCAACATCCATGAAACGCCAAAAGGATCAGTCAACGTGCCGGATTTTTCAGCAAAAAACGTGCGATTGATTGGCATCTCTACTTTTGCCCCGTTATCCATAAATGCGTTCCAGACATGATCAAAATCCGAAGAATCTTTAGTTCACCAAGACATTGAATAATTGTCACCCATTTTCACTTCTCTGAGGGGATTATCTGAAAGCATCATGGATGTGTTTTCATCAAACTTACGATTGGCGTGACCCACTTCATCAGGTTTGTTTTGAGCACCACCGGGTAAACCATTCATCATGGTGATTTCTGGTTTGACACCAAATATATTCCCGAAATATTCACTGGCATGCTTGGCTTGGCCACTGAAGAACAGATAAGAATCAATATGACCTACCGACATATTTCCCCCAATCCACCAGTGAAAACCGGTTTATCAGAGTCACCTGCTGTGCAATATCAAGCTTCAAGCTCTTGTAAAACTCCGGTAGGTGAAAATTGATTAAATCCAGCGCCGGTTATCTGGTAATGCTTTAGTCCTGCCCTTGAATAAAAGTCCAATCAACAGGCCAAACACGAAACCGCCGATGTGAGCCCAAAAAGCCACACCACCCTGTTCTGTAGCACCGATTGAAAGAAAGCCGCTGAAAAGTTGGAGCACAAACCAGAGTCCCAGGACTAAGAAAGATGGCACCAAAGTCAGGCGAGAGAAAAAGCCAATCGGGATGAAGGTGTAAACCCGGCTTGAGGGGTAAAAAACCAAATATGCTCCCAGCACGCCAGCAATGGCACCGCTAGCGCCAACCGTCGGTATCAGCGATTGCGGATTGAAGTAATAATGCGCAAAAGCCGCCAGGAAACCTGCCAGAAGATAAAAGACCAGGTAGCCAATATGCCCCAAAGCATCTTCAACGTTATCACCGAAGATCCAAAGGTAAAGCATGTTTCCGATCAGGTGCATCCAACCCCCATGCATGAACATACTGGTAAGGATGCGCAAAAAGTCACCGGAATCCAGGCCTGAACTGATCTGGCCGGGGATGAAGGCGTACTTTCCAACAAAAGTTTCCAGATTGGCACCTTGCATCAACTGCAAACCGAAGACAACAACATTCAAAATAATCAAGCCATAATTTATAAAGGCGAAGCTTCGACTGCGAATTTCATCCTTAATTGGAATCATCGTTTACCTCGGTTTGTGTGGTTTTCTTTTCAGCCAGCAGTTCCTGCAATCTGGGATAGTCGGCGTAGTATCCTCGTCTTTCAGGCGGTAATAATGCAGCGATACGGCACAT
>WOZB01000184.1 GCA_011620445.1 Anaerolineaceae bacterium
CCGGCCGCGCAGCTACCCTGAATTGGATACGACTTCCTGGAAGAGGATAATCGATAAGGTTTGGGATCTACGCATTCCGCATCTCGTTTTTACTGGCGGCGAACCAACTTTGCGAAACGACCTGCCCGAGCTGGTGGCTTATGCCCAAAACAAAGGCATGATAACTGGCCTGAATACGAATGCCAGGCGCCTTGCCGATAAGTCTTTTTTGGAGGACTTGGTAAAAGCTGGCCTGGACCACGTGCAGATTACAGTTGAAGCTGCGTCACCTCAAATCCACAATGAAATGACCAGATCTTCTTCCGCGTGGAATGAAACCATTCAGGGCTTGCGCAATGCTGTCAATTCACGCCTGTTTCTGATGACAAATACGACCCTTCTACGCAATAACGCGCACACGCTGCCACAAATCCTCGAATTCCTTTATGAGGAGAAGGTGCCGACAATCGGTCTAAATGCTCTGATTTATTCTGGGCACGGAGAAACCGTTAATACTGGCCTTGAGGAAGGTGAATTACCTGCGTTGCTCAACTTGGCACAGGACTTTACCAATAAATCCGGTCAAAAATTGATCTGGTACACACCAACCCAGTACTGTCACTTCGATCCATTAATGCTCGATTTAGGTGTAAAAGGCTGCACGGCTGCGTATTACAACATGTGTGTTGAGCCAGATGGCGTGGTTATCCCATGTCAATCCTATTATGAGGGATTGGGTAATCTTCTGGTGGATGATTGGAATTCGATCTGGAACCATCCCCTGGCCAGGCAATTACGTGAACGAAAGGCCATCCCCTCAGGATGCAAAACCTGTGATTACTTGATTGAGTGCGGGGGCGGATGCCCTCTTGCGCGTGAGCACCAACAAGTTCAACCAATTTATCGCGTTTTGAAGTAACCGGAGGTTCTTATGACAAGCCTTATCAAACAGCTACGCGAAGTCTTTACACAAAAGCAAGCCTTGGAACCTGGTTTCCTGGTTTACCATACGCCGCCTGAGGCGCCAAAACAATACCGCTTGCATTTGCGGGTCGAACCGGACGGCGAAGGGGTGTTGATCATTAATGCCTCGTCAATCCTGCACCTCAATCAGAGCGCGACCGAAATCGCTTACTACAATATTAAGGGTTATTCAAATAAAGAAATTGCCAAGAAAATCAGCGAACGCTTTACGATTCGCCCGGATCTTGCCGCAAAAGATGTTGATGAGTTCCTGGCCAAGATCCAAAACTTCATTGCAACCGTCGACCTGCGTCCCGATGCGGATTTTGGTTTTGAAACGCATTTGAATGTTGAGAATATCTCTGTCCCTTATCGCCTCGATTGCTGCCTCAACTATCATTTGGAAGACTCCCAACAGTTGCTTGATCCCAAACCATTTGTAAAAAGTCTCAGCACACAGGATTGGAAAACTGTCATCAAGCGAGCCTATGATGCTGCTATCCCTCACCTGGTCTTTTTTGGCGGCGAACCTACCTTGCGGGATGATTTATTGGAGATCCTCAATTACTGTGAAGAACTTGGATTGGTTACTGGTTTGGTCAGCTCGGGCAGGAAACTGGCAGATCCGGAATTTGTCAATGCACTGCTTACGAGCGGCCTCGACCATCTTATGATTCCCTGGGTTATTTCTGACACCCAAATGCGGGAAGCCCTTAATCACATTCTACCGCTGGACCTTTACACATGCATTAACCTGCCCATTCAGCAGGGTTATGATTACCGTCCATTGATTGGGGAGCTAAAAACGCTGGGTGCCAATGGCTTCTCGCTTGCACCCGTCACTGAAGAAGATTACAGCTACTTTTTGGAACTCAGCGACTACGTGGAAAAGTTGGAAGGTGTGGATCTCGTGCAGAATATGCCTTTACCCGTTCCGTCTGATGCCTTCAGCCGCCAGGAAGAAGTTCTGGATTTTGAAGTGGACGAATCTGCCTTCACCATTATGACGGTCGACACTGAAGGACAACTGCATACCAGTTTTCCCCCCTACGCTTTGCTGGGCAGTATGGTCACAGAGGACTGGAAAGCCCTTTGGGAGCGGCGCCCGAAGAATGCAAATCGCTGATTGGCACAAGCGTTACCTGGAACAGGCGCAATGGACAAAATCATTGCGCCATTACATTCTTGACGAGTTGCCGATCCAATCTGATTGGGTGTGTTGTGAGCTTGGCTGCGGTACCGGAGCAATCCTTAATGAGGTAAGCAGCTTATTAAATCGCATTATTGGCTTGGATAGCGATCTTGAAGCCTTGACTTTTCTTCGTGAAACCAGGGCCTGCCCGGTAAATGCCGATGCTCACCAACCTCCCTTCCAGCCGAATTCATTTGATTTTCTTTTCTGCCATTATTTTCTGCTTTGGATAGCTGATCCTATGGCAATCTTGAAGGTGGCAAGAAGTCTTCTCAAACCGGGCGGATTCCTGGGGCTTTTCGCCGAACCTGATTATGCCTCACGCCAGACTTTTCCTGAAGGATTGAATAAATTGGCGAGCCTTCAAAACCAATCCCTCGCAGCTCAAGGAGCAAACGTAAAAATTGGCAGGCAATTGGGGCAGCTGCTGAAAATTTCAGGGTTTTCACTGCTGGAATATGGCACTATGAAAGAATCAGAAGAATTCTCTCAACCTTTATCAAAGTCTGAGAAGAATGTTCTCCGAGCCGATTGGGAATTTCTAAACCTAAGGCATGAAACTGAAATCACCGCTGCGGAATTGGAATTATTGCTGGAGGTTGAAGTAGAACGCTGGTACGTTCCTACTTATTATGCTTTAGCCAGGTTAAATTAAAAAGGTCCTTTTTCAAGGACCTTATCTGTCGGGGCGAAAGGATTCGAACCTTCGACCTCTTGCACCCCATGCAAGCACGCTAGCCGGACTGCGCTACGCCCCGATAGGAAGGTTATTATATCACCCTGAAGCTTTTTGGCAAGGCAATCCGAAGGTAAATCCGAAGGTAAATTTCAGATCCTGTTGTCATCAGGTTTTGCGTGATAATTCAAGCTGAATTGCTCTCGGCAAGCTTTCCAAAACCAGCCGATAGCTTTCATCGATCATGTGGCGCACCTCATCATCAGGCACAGATCCATCACAAACAATCGAATTCCAGTGCTGCTTGTTCAGATGATAACCAGGGGTCACTGCGGGATACGTCTGCCTTAAGATCACTGCATCGATAGGATCTGCTTTGAGCGAAATCTGGATAGGGTCCTCATCCCACGACATCAAGACAAAAATCTTCCTGCCGACCCGAAAAACTCTGGTATCGAAGTCAAAAGGGAAATCACTGCTAACACCTGGCATGCTCTCAATGTAACCTGTAAGTCCTTCGAAGGTTTGCAGCATCTACGACGCCTCAATTAAGATCTGTTCCACGGATTTTGCAGCTGTATCCAATACAACAAATGAACCGGTTTTTGTGAACTTTCCACCAAGAGCACCTGGATTGACCCAGTGTGTTTTGCCAAATAGCTCACTCTTAAATCTGTGAGTATGCCCTTGCAACACCCAATCATAGAAGCCGCTAGCTAAGGCTGATTGAATCAACCTTGAATTATCACCATGGGCAACGTAAAATCTTTGTCCATCGATGGAAAAATCCAATGTCAGGCCTGAGTTGCTTTCAGGATTCAGTAATCTCAATTCATCCGCAATTGCGCGTTCGTCTGAATCACCATTTCCGTAAGCCAAAAATAACCTTAACCCTTTGCAGGGCTTTAGTGTGTGGCTAAATGTCACATCTCCGCAATGGATCACATAGCTGATCTCCCTGCGTTGAATTTCTTGAATTGCCTTTTCCAGGGTGTAAATGTTGTCATGGGTATCAGAAATGACTGCAATTTGCATGCAATTCTCCTTCAGAAGGTATTTTATCCTACGCGTGGTAAAATTTCGCTGGTCTGAAGGTTGCAACAACTTTCCCGAGGAGACTGAATATGGGCACACTATTGCAAGATGGCATTGATGCTGCAAAGAACGGACGCATGGAAGAAGCTTTACAGCTTCTACGCCGTTCTGCTGAAGAAAACCCTCAGAATGCTGATGTTTGGGTTTGGCTATCCGCGATCATTGATGACGAAGAAAAGCAGACAGAATTTCTACAAAAGGCCTTGGAAATCGATCCAGAGAATAAGCCAGCTCAACGAGGCATGGCATTCCTAAAACGTAAGAAATTCATTGCTCCAAAGCCGGGAGAGACTCTTGCGGACCACACCCGGCCAATAGGCGTATTTAAGACCGGGGCTGAAAAACCAGGTTCCCAGCAGCCAGTAGGCTCGCTTTCCCCAGTACCTGAGCCACAAGCTGAGCCCCTTTCACCTGAGGCAGCTGCGGATTACGATTCAGATACGGAAAATACCATTCCACCTGATCAAGTTGACCTGGACGGGGTCGAAGAGGCGGTTGAAGGGGTAGGCG
>WOZB01000090.1:0-2357 GCA_011620445.1 Anaerolineaceae bacterium
GAGCAGAATATGACAGAAAACCAGATTCCTGATGTTGTCATTGGAAGGCTTCCAATTTACCTGCTTAAGCTAAACCAATTACTGCGTGACGGCCAAAAAGTTGTATCATCAGCTCAATTAGCCGAAATGATTGGTATTCCTGCCACCCAAATACGTAAAGACCTTTCATGGTTTGGGGGCTTCGGAAAACAAGGCTCGGGCTATGACGTTGTTCACCTTTTAGATCAACTCAATACCATTCTGAATCTGAACCGCATATGGCAAGTTGTCTTGATCGGAGCTGGGAACCTGGGTAAAGCTGTTGCGGAATATGATGGTTTCCGCCGCAAAGGTTTCGAAATTTGCGCTGTTTTTGACAATGAACCTGATCGCATCGGTAAAAAAGTGGGGAATTTGGTCGTTGAGGATGTGGAAGGTCTGGAGTCGTATATCAAAGATCACAATATATTAATTGCCGCCCTGGCTGTGCCGGCAGGCGCCGCTCCGGCTGTGGCAAATCAGTTGGTTAATGCAGGAGTTAAAGCGATCCTTAACTATGCTCCAGTTACGCTGCGTCTGCCCGAAGGGGTGGTGGTTTCTTATATCGACCCGGTTCTCGCTTTGCAGCGGATGACCTACTACCTGCCCAGATAACTAAGAATAATTAGGATGGTTCCTGAGAATCAAGTCGAGGCTTTCAAAGCCCTTGGCTGTGCCTTCAACCGTACACGTTAAGGGGTTATCCACCACATAAGCAGGGATTCCGAGCGCCACGGTTAAGTACTTATCCAAACCCTTCATTAGGGAAGTACCTCCGCACAAAGCTACACCGCGATCTATAACGTCGGAGATTAATTCCGGAGGTGTCTTTTCCAGAACACGCCTGATGGTAGTGACGATTTCTTCAAGCGGAGACTGTAAGGCATCCACGATTTCGTTCGTGCTCAATGTCGCTGGTTTTGGCAAGCCGGAGACCTGATCCTGACCTTGAATATCCATGGTTTTTTCTTCATCGACCGGTAAAGCAGAGCCAATCTTAATTTTCAGCTGCTCAGCAGTGGGTTGCCCGATTACCAGGCCATATTTCTTTCTAACGTAAGAGGCTATTGCATCATCCAGCCGCAAACCTGCCACTGAGGTTGTTTCCGCGCTCACAATCCCGGTCATTGAAATGACAGCGGCCTGGGTTGTGCCGCCGCCAAGGCTGATGATCATGTTTCCAGTGGGGGAGTTAATGGGCAGGTCGATACCTAAGGCTGCTGCTAATGGTTGTGGAATCCAATTCACTTCTCTACCACCTGCACCCAAGCCAGCTTCCTGGACTGCCCTGCGTTCCACGCTGGTTACACCATAAGGAACGCTGATGAGTAATTGGGGTTTAAAGAAGAGCGTCGGCCCAGTTACACGGCGAATGAGTGTTCTTAGCAATATTTCTGTTAGTTCGTATTCTGCAATCACGCCATTTCTAAGTGGGCGGATAACCTCGATCGACTCCGGCACGCGCCCCATCATACCGAGGGCAGTGGTACCCAGTTCAACCATTTTCATTTCGTTAACTGTGATGGCTACTACCGTTGGTTCCTGAACCAGAATCTGGTCATTTTCCGCGATTTGCGTGTGGAAAGTGCCTAAGTCTATGCCGAGTTGTCGAGAAAAGCCTGCCATGTATTTACCGCTATTCTAGGAGCTTATTTTTAATAATTCTACCATCGGGGGATTTGATTAGGCGAAGTACTGCAGTGCTACGCGCAGCTTCTCTTCGACGTCATCTGCGATGTCCTTGGGAAGGGCTTGAATGGCTGCCTGGGCTTCAACAATGCTATAACCCAAACCAGTAAGCGCTTCTAGAACCTGGTCATCAATGGGAGTACCCATGCGCATTTCACTACCGTCTTCTGACAAACCGACTTTACCTTGCAGGTGAATTAAAATCTTTTGCGCTGTTTTTTTACCAATTCCGGGCACACGTGAGAAAATTTCAGCTTGTTCACTGATGACCGCCCGCCGGATGGTATCCAGGGATAAGTTTGAGATCACAGACATCGCCAACTTTGGACCAATACCTTCAACCCCTAAGAAGAGCAAGAAAAATTGTTTCTCCTCCGCGGTCTGAAAACCATACAAAGCTAATAAGTCTTCCCGTACGACCAAATAGGTGTAAAGAAAAATCGATTCACCCGCTTGTGTTTCGACCAAAAAATGTTTGGGGGCAAATACTTCAAAACCGATGCCATGTACATCAACAATTAGTGAATCACCTGTGCAATATATAATCTTTCCGCTGATGCTGGAGATCATCCTGAGGTCCTTTTCTGAAGATAAGCCTGGTAAGCAATTATACCTGTGGCTACAGCGATATTTAGCGAATCACAAGCCCC
>WOZB01000090.1:2457-4405 GCA_011620445.1 Anaerolineaceae bacterium
AGCAGAATAAGCCCTTTGGCAGCCACTGCATCACTGATGCGTAAAATCGTTCCCAGGTTGCCTGGGCTTTGGATGGATTCCAAACCTATCCACAAACCGGTGATTGGTTCCGAGAGGTCACTCAGTTTATGCCAGGATTGCCGAACCACTGCCAGGATTCCTTGAGGTTTTTCTTTCCTGGCAAGGCTATCGAGCACTTCAGAACTAACTTCCAGCAAGGGAATTCCCGCTGATTCAGCTTGGGCGACGGTTTGCCTGCCAAGCTCACTGACCAACTCATCCGCATTAAAGACAATATGCTCAAGTTGTGCAGTTGATTGCAGAGCCTGGATGACCGCCCTCAAACCTTCAGCAAGAAAAAGGCCTGTGCTTGCACGTCCCTTCGAGTCGAGTAAACTGCGTATAGCTTTCACAGTCTTATTCTGTTTGCTGGTGATGATCATTATTCCTCGCTGCGCAACAGTAGTTCCAGACGCAAAGTTGAGAGCCGGCAAAGGGCAATTGCCAGGGCGTCAGCGGCATCATCGGGCTTGGGTACATAATCCAACTCCAACAAAGTCTTTACCATTTCCTGGACTTGCTTTTTACTGGCGTGACCATAAGATGTAATAGCCATTTTTACTTCGTTTGGGGATAATTCTTTGACGGGATAGTGCCCCTTGGCTAAACAAAGTTCAATCACCCCCCGGGCTTCACTTACCCGCATGCCAGTGGTAATGTTTTGTTGAAAGAACAATTTTTCAAGGGCGCAATAATCTGGGTGGTATTTTTCCAGCAAAGCCGAGAGCTTATCATAAAGCAAAACCAAACGGCTGGAGGTGTTGCCTTCAGCCGTTGCGTCAATTACACCAAATTCAAGTACTTCAGGGGTTGTATCGTCATCGCTGGTTCGGATCAGTCCGTAGCCGGTAATCGCGATGCCGGGGTCAAGCCCTAAGATGATCATGCGGCTTATTCAGCCTCCATGGCTTCCATAATTTCATCTGTGATCTTGAGGTTGTGGAAGACGTTTGAAACGTCATCGCTTTCTTCAAGGCTATCAATGATGCGCAAAATGGTCAACGCTGCATCTTTTTCAAGTTCCACTTCCTGTTTCGGGAGCATTCGCAATGAAGCTTCTTCCGGTTTGATGTTGGCAGCCTTAAGGGCGTCGTTAATGGATTTGAAGGTCGAGGCATCGCCGATCACTTCGATATAGCCATCTTCTTCGGTCACATCATCAGCACCTGCTTCAAGAGCAGCTTCGAATACTTTGTCAAAGTTCTTGCCGTCAGATTTCACACTATAAATCGCTTTGCGGTCAAACTGCCAGCTGACTGAACCATTGCTGGCTAAATCACCCCCAGCGCGGGAGAGCAGGTGGCGAATTTCAGCGACGGTGCGATTGCGATTTTCAGTTACACATTCGATTACTGCAGAAACACCTTTGCCCAAATAGCCTTCGTAGGTAATCTCTTCCAATTCACCAGCGCTCTTGTCGTCGCCAGTGCCGCGCTTGATTGCGCGTTCAATTGATTCTTTGGGCATGTTCTGGGCACGAGCCCTCTCGATTGCCAATTCAAGGCTGACATTCATGCCTGGATCGCCGCCACCTTCACGGGCTGCTAATGCGATCTCACGTGCTAATCGTGTGAAAACAGCGCCTTTTTTTGCATCAGCTGCGCCTTTTTTGCGTCGAATTGTAGCCCAATGGGAATGTCCAGACATAAATCTTCTCCTTAAATTTAAAAGAATCTCGCTTGTTAAAGCGATTCATTATATCAGATGGACTTTGCTAAGTATAGCTATTTTTATTTTTGTATTTTCATCAAGATATTTCTATCTTGATATTTATATCCTGGCACTTTTGTCCTGGCATTTCCTGTCTATTTCCTCATTTATTTTACGTGGATAAGGCATTTTATGATATGCTTATCGGGAACGGTTGATGCAGATTCGGAGCAAATTC
>WOZB01000088.1:0-2460 GCA_011620445.1 Anaerolineaceae bacterium
TTGATGAGCTTCTGGCAAATCTCGACAACTGTATTTTTCGCTTCCAAAATTTGGCTCATAGTTTTTCCTTAAAATAATATTGTTTCACAGAATAACAAAAAGGCCATCGTACACGTAACCTTGCAAACGCTTTAGGATCATGTTTAATCCATTCATTTATACCCCAAGTCAAATTACTTGGATTGTCTTTGATTGAGGAACTTATTTTGTAAACGGGGTTTGTATAAATATGATAACTATTTTTGGATGTAGAATCAGAATATCCTTATGTTGAAGAAAGAGACAAGACATGCAAAAAAACCAGGAATATCGTCTTTATCCTTACCGCTGGGTCGCTCTGGCGGTCTTCATGTTCGTTAACTTGATGGTTCAGCTGCTGTGGATCTCGTATTCCCCGATCACCAAACAGGCTGCAGCTTTTTACAATGTGACTGACAACGACATTGCCCGCATCGCGATGTCTTTCATGGTTGTTTTCATCATATTGTCCATCCCGATCTCGTGGGCGATCTATACGTTCGGTTTTCGCAAGTCGGTAGGCTTCGGCGCCTTGTTGATGGGGATTTTCGGATTGGCACGCGGTCTGGCAGGCAGCAATTACACCCTGGTGCTCCTCTTTTCAATTGGCATTGGCATCGGGCAGCCGTTCCTGATGAATTCCTGGACGACCTTACCCGCGCGCTGGTTTGAGAAAGAGTTCCGCGCCACCGCCGTGGGTCTGGTCACGCTTTCCGGTTTGATCGGAATTGCGCTGGGCATGGTGATCACCCCCGAATTGGAAAAATCGATAAGTATCGACAAAATTCAGTTGATTTATGGCGCCATTGCCCTGTTTGCTGCCTTGATTTTCATCATCTTTGCCCGCGATAATCCACCCACCCCACCTTGTGCTGACGGGCAGGATGTCCGGGCTTTGGTTCTGGATGGTCTTAAAAACGCCGTCAAGAATAAAATGTTTTGGCTGCTGGTATTCGTTCAATTCTTGGGAATGGCGATCTTTAACGGGATAACTACCTGGATTGAGCCTGTTTTTCGCGGTCGTCAGATTGATTCAAGTCAGGCCGGTAATTTGGGCGCCTTGATCCTGGTCGGTGGAATCCTCGGGGCTATTGTCCTCCCGGCGCTATCTGATAAGCAGCACAAGCGCAAACGGTTCCTTTTTATTGGTGTAGCTTCTTCGATCCCATTCCTGATCGCATTGACCTTCATCCATTCGTATGTAGTCCTGTTGATCTGTTCATTTGGATTGGGTTTCTTCTTGGTGAGCGCCAGCCCGATCGCGATGCAATTCGCCACCGAGATCACCTCGCCGACTCCAGAAGGCACATCGAATGGGCTGCTTCAGTTGTTCGGCCAGCTTTCAGTGGTTTATGTCTATGTGATGGGAGCGATGAGAACAAGCGACGGATCATTTACACCCTCATTGATCCTGGCAGTCGGTTTGCTGGTGATCTGCGTAGGAGTGATCTCATTTCTGAAAGATCCCAAGTTCACGTCTGTTCAGAAAGATGACGCTGCCTGAGGTTTTGGAATTCAGGTTATTTTTGGATTTGATAAATCGGATCTAGAAAATTTACTTGCCTATCAAAGAAAAATTAAGTAGAGGTTAGTGATGCTGTGGTTATTCCTGGTTTCTCTTGCCTGGGCATTTTCCTTTGGGTTGATCAAAGGGAATCTGGCCGGCGTCGATTCAAATTTTGTCTCTTTTGCCCGGATGGCATTTTCCCTGCTGGTTTTTTTGCCTTTTATCAAATTTAAGAAAATCAACTTTAAGTTGGGCTGGAAATTGATGCTGGCGGGCACTGTCCAATTTGGTATCATGTACATTGCCTATATTGCTGCTTTTCAATACTTGAAAGCATACGAAGTGGCGTTGTTCACGATATTCACACCAATTTATGTGACCTTGATCGATGATATGCTGCAGAAGAAATTCAACTTCCTGTACCTGGCGACCGCTGTGCTGGCAGTGTTTGGCACCTGGGTCATCGAGCGCGGTGAAATTCTATCCACGTCGATCTGGATCGGATTCGTCCTGGTGCAGGTTTCCAACCTCGCCTTCGCATTTGGACAGATCTATTATCGAAGGATCATGGCAACAACAACAGAGATCAAGGACCAGGATGTTTTTGGCGTAGTGTACCTGGGCGCAGTTTTGATCACCGGGCTGGCAACCTTATTGTTCACGCCTTTTGACGTGTTGGCCCTGTCCGCAAATCAGGTCTGGACACTGGCTTATCTGGGCATTTTCGCGTCCGGGATTTGTTTCTTTTTATGGAACCTGGGAGCCCGCAAAGTGAACACGGGGGCGTTGGCAATTTTTAACGATTTCAAGATCCCGGCAGCAATTTCGGTGTCCCTGCTGGTTTTTGGCGAAAAGACAAACCTTACCAATCTTCTTATTGGTGGAGCGATAATTGTCGCTGCCCTGATCTTGAACGAGGTATTTACTCGCAAAAA
>WOZB01000088.1:2470-4399 GCA_011620445.1 Anaerolineaceae bacterium
TCGCAAAAAGACGGTTAAATCTGCCCCTGCCATTGGTTGAAATTAAAAAAACTGTCCCGAATTTCGGGACGGTCTTTTTTCGTTAGAATTTTTCGAGCGAGAGTTCAAGGATTTTGAGCACAACCTCAACGCCTTTTTCCAGTGAGCGAGTGGGCAGGCACTCATAACGCCCGTGAGC
The DNA here is from genome assembly GCA_011620445.1 of Anaerolineaceae bacterium. Lineage (GTDB taxonomy): Bacteria > Chloroflexota > Anaerolineae > Anaerolineales > Anaerolineaceae > Mesolinea. Next base: position 2,649 of record WOZB01000088.1, read on the forward strand.
GAACAGCCCCCCCGTGAATAGATTGGGACAGGGCAAACCCATGTACGATAAACGAGAGCCATCAGTACCACCACGTATCGGCATGATGATCGGTTTGATATCCAATGCTTCAAGGGCGGATTTGGCCAATTCGACAATATGGAAGACCGGTTCAATCTGCTCACGCATGTTGTAGTACTGGTCCACCATTTGAATTTCAACGGTTCCGGCGCCATAGCGCTGATTCAACAGTTCGCCTGCTGATTTCATGAGGGCTTTGCGTTTTTCGAAGATTTCGCGTTTGTGGTCGCGAATAATATAGTGCAAAGTCGTCTTTTCAATGCTTCCAGACATTTGCATCAGATGGAAAAAGCCATCATACCCCGAGGTGTATTCCGGTCTTTCATTCGCGGGCAGCATGGCATTTAATTCCATGGCCACATGAATGGAGTTGATCATTTTATCTTTGGCTGAGCCCGGATGAACATTCTTGCCGGTAAGCGTGATCAAAGCCTGGGCAGCGTTAAAACTTTCATATTCCAATTCGCCGATCTCACCTCCGTCCACAGTGTAAGCAAAATCTGCGCCGAATTTTTTAACATCGAAGAAATCGGCGCCCTTGCCCACTTCTTCATCCGGAGTAAAGCCGATCTTTATGGTTCCGTGTTTGAGGCCGGGATTCTTGTGCAAAGTCTCAAGGGCGGCCATGATGATGGCAATCCCGGCTTTGTCATCAGCGCCCAAAAGGGTGTTGCCGTCGGTGACGATCAATTCCTGGCCGGTATATTTTTTTATTTCAGAGAACACATTGGGGGAAAGATGCAAGTCCATTTCTTTGTTCAGGAGAATATCTTTTCCGTCAAAGTTTTCAATTATTCTCGGATTTACGTTTGTGCCGCTCATTTCTGGGCTGGTATCCATGTGAGCAATAAACCCGATGACTGGCAGCAATTTCTCCGTATTGGCGGGTAATGTCGCCATCACGTAACAGTTTTCGTCGAGATTGACATCCTGTAAACCAAGTTCTTTAAGCTCATCCACCAGGATATTTGCCAGATCAAATTGCTTTTTAGTGGTTGGAGTTGTGGTGGACTCTGAATCGGATTGGGTATCGATCTTGATGTATTTAAGAAAACGTTCCTTAACTGATGTCATTGTATTCCTCCGGTATCCCTATTATATTCCTGCATTTGGAAAACATTGATACAAAAACTTTGATTGGATTCAAATGACTGTATAATCTTTGAATAATGACCGGCAGGATAGGATAGATGGCTTCCATATTGGATTACCCAAATGAACCCAAATATAACATCAAAACGGTGTCGCAAAAAACTGAGATCCAGTCTGTAACCATTCGTGCCTGGGAGAGGCGTTACAATCTCCTTTCCCCAAATCGGGCAGCGAATGGCTATCGCCTTTACAGCGAAAGAGATATTGCCATTCTGGAATGGACCAAGAGCCAGTTGGTTTCCGGGGTATCAATCAGTTCCGCTGTATTGGAATTCCATCAAATGACCAGCCAGGGAAAATGGCCAGAAGCAATTCTCTCAAGCAGAGGGTTGGTTGCAGTTCATCCTACCAACCAGGTTACGGCAGAAACAGCCATTCAACAATTGACAAATGCCCTGATTCGACACGATGAGCGCATGTCTGTTTCGATACTTGAAGAAGCGCTTGGCAGCTTTAAATTGACAGATCTGTTTGAGGTGGTTCTGATTCCAATTCTGACGGAAATCGGCGAAAAATGGGCGAGGGGAGAAATTAATGTG
>WOZB01000019.1 GCA_011620445.1 Anaerolineaceae bacterium
CGTCCGCTGTGTAACGAGCACAGGCTGGAGGTCTCAGAATTACTGAATCCTCAGTCATCATCCAAATGAATATAGGTGTAGGCGCGATTGACCAATCTTTGGTCAATCCGCCGAAAACATTCATGGTAATTCAAGGTCTATCGAAAAGTTGGCGGATTGGTGAAAGGCACACCAATCTCTCCCTACGCGGAAGCCGTGGGGGGCTTCAAAAACCAACATAGATCACTCCTGACGTCGGGATGACACCCAATTTGTCATCCTGAGCCTCATTTGCGACTGCGAAGCGTACTCGCGGAGCAGAGCACCATAGAGTAAGGATCTGCTAACTGTGAATCGCATCGGAAGCAATCCTCGTGTCAGAATGACAAGCTAAATTTCATATCCATGGCCAAAAGCGCAACGAAACGGCCATCTGTTTTTCTCTGACGCAGGGGCTGAGGCAAGCGCAGCGCCTCGCCCTATTCTACTGTCGAGGAAAAGCTATCACCTCGCTGCGCGGACCCTCTTTGCCATGGAAGGCTAAGGAAATCTCAACCAATCCTTATTCAATATTTTAACGTCCCCACTTCACAATACTCTTTTTTCCCTGCGTTTTGGGGGCGTAGGAACGGACAATCCAAGCGGTGTCCCTCGTTCTACTTACACTCTTTAATTGACTATTGGGCGATTTTCAAGGATAATGATGTAATAGTCTGGATTGCGGGCGTGAGGCGCCATCAATTTCAGGTTCAAATACAATAGAACAGGAAAAGAAATGCAAGACCCTTCAACCGACAAAAAACGAACAGGGGTAATCAGCCGGCTGGTTGGTGTTGTTGTGGATGTCGAGTTTGAATCGGGTGACTTGCCAGAAATTCACAACGCATTACTGGTCAAATTCCTTCACAACAAAGACCTTACTCTGGAAGTTCAAGAACACGTTAGTCCCACCACGGTGCGCGCCATCGCCATGGGCTCAACGGCAGGCTTACGCCGCGGTCTAACGGTCATTGATCTGGCTGAACCGATTAAGGTTCCGGTGGGCCGGCAGACCTTGGGCAGGCTATTCAATGTGCTCGGTGAACCGATTGATGGCGGACCTGAGGTCGTCAGCGAATTTCTCAACCCGATTCATCGCAAGCCGCCAGCCATGAGCGACCAGTTTACCTCAAATAAGATTGTCACTACTGGCATCAAAGCTATCGACCTCCTCACGCCATTTCCAAAAGGCGGCAAGGTCGGCTTGTTTGGCGGCGCAGGGGTGGGTAAGACCGTGCTGATGCTGGAGTTGATGAACAACACCATCACCAAGAGCAGCGGCATTGTGGTCTTTGCTGGGGTTGGTGAGCGCAGCCGCGAAGGGAACGATATGTGGCTGGCCATGCAGCGTTCTGGTTTGCTTGACTCGACTATCCTCGCCTTCGGTCAAATGAATGAACCTCCCGGAGCACGTTTGCGCATCCCCTTCACTGCATTGACCATGGCTGAATACTTCAGGGATGAAGAACAACGACCTGTCTTGATTTTTATTGATAATATCTACCGCTTTATTCAAGCTGGTTCTGAGGTTTCAGCCTTACTGGGCAGACTGCCAAGCGAAATGGGCTATCAATCTACGCTTAATTCTGAGATGGGTATGCTGCAGGAGCGCATCACGACTACCAGCAACGGCAGCATTACCTCGGTGCAAGCGGTTTACATCCCGGCAGATGATGTGACAGACCCGGCTGTCGCGGCAACATTCTCACATCTCGACGCCATCACGGTGCTCTCTCGCCGCCTGGTTTCGCTCGGCATCTATCCTGCCATTGACCCCCTCGCCTCCAGTTCGAACCTGCTCACCCCAGAAACAGTTGGACGAGAGCATTACGAGGTTGCCATGCGTGTCAAATCGACCTTGGCGCGTTATGAAGAACTCCAAGACCTCCTTGCCATCCTAGGTATGGAAGAACTTTCTGTCTCTGACCAACAAACGGTCATTCGCGCGAGGCGTGTACAACGCTTCCTTTCCCAACCCTTCATAACCGCCGAAGAATTCTCTGGACGTAAAGGCGTGTTTGTAAGCGTTGCTGATACGGTAAAAGGCTTTAGAGAGATCCTCGAAGGCATGCACGACGATTTACCGGAGCAAGCTTTTTATATGACCGGAACAATCGAGCAGGTGCTTGAAAAAGCTAAGGCCATCGAAGCCGAGAATGAGTCCACTGACCAGATAGAAGAAGCCATTGAGGTAATAAAGTATGGTTAAGCTCAATAATTACCCACAACGTTTACGCGTTGAGGTGCTAAGCCTTGGCACTACTGCTTTTTTGCTTGAAAACGTTTCGTCGTTGACGATAAAGCTCGAAGATGGCTCGTTTTTAGGTATTTTGCCAAAGCATGCGCCATTGATTGCCGCAACCGGAGAAGGTGTATTGCGGTATGCAGATCATGAAGGTAATCACGAGCTTAATGTAAAAGCTGGCATTCTAACTGTGAAAAACAATCTTGTAAGCATCTTAACAACCCAAAAATAGATCATGGCAGATCAGAGTCAAGTATCAAAGCCAATGGAGCCGCCGAAGAAACCAATAATCTCTTCGCGCCGTAAAAAACTCTTTACAAGCTCCGACCTTAAGGCCTCCGCTATTGGCTGGGAGATCGCCATCCCGATCTTCTCGGGGCCATTGATTGGCTTTCTTCTGGACCGACGATTTGGCACTGATGTAAGGTGGACAATGATCTTGATGGGTGTAGGCTTGTTGGTGGCCACATACAGTGTGATCAAATATGTCAACCAGGAAATGTATAAGATGAACCGTGAGCTCGAAAAAAAGAAGGAAGAACTGGAGAAATTAAAGAAAGGTATCCGGAAATGACACCAACTTTACTCAGGATTTTGTTTGGCTTGATGTGGGCTGTACTTGGAGTTTTAGCTTCCTGGGTTTCCTTTGTCTCGCTGCAGAAACAGGCTCAATCTATCAATCCTAAGGATACCGCGCTGCTCAAAAAATTACCAAAGGTGATGGCTGGTCGAATTATCAAAATGCTATTAATTGCTTTGGCTATATACCTAGCCTTGCGGATGAATATAGTTTACGCGCTGGTTTTTGTGGTTGCGCTGACCATCACCACTTTGGTCTTGGTCATAAACTTAAACCGCCAAACTAACAAGCTTTTCGACGATCGAAACTGAGGCAAAAGGAGGCCGAAAAAATATGAATGTAATCCAACATCCCATTGTTTTCAACCTCCTTGGTATCCCAGTGCGTGATACAGTCTTGTTTACCTGGATCACCATGGCAATCATTGTTGGTATTGTCTTGTTATTGAAGTTACTAAGACCCAACTTACTTGAGATGATTTTAGAGATGATCATTGGCGTGGTAGATGACGCCATGGACGTGGACGATTTGCACCCATATATCCCATTGCTTGGCAGTCTGATGGTGTTTGTACTGGTTTCCAACTTGATCTCAGCACTACCTATTATGAAATCACCAACGGCTGACATCAACACCACGATTGCCCTAGCCTTGATAGTGGTATTTTCAGTCCACATCTATGGTATGCGTAAAAAAGGTGTTTGGAGTTACCTCAAGCAATTCGCCAGCCCAATCTTGCTCTTTCCAATCGAGCTTATCGGGCAAATAAGTCGCACGCTCTCGTTGTCCATGCGTCTTTTTGGCAATGTGTTGAGTGGCGATATGATTGTGGCAATCGTTTTTTCAATCATCCCGGCTTTTTTGCCAGTTGCCATGATTGCCTTGGGAATGATTACAGGCATTCTGCAAGCTTATGTGATTACAACGCTGGCAGCTCTATTCATCTCCTCTGCAGTTGAAATCAACGAAGAGGATCTTCGCATTAAAGAAGAAAAGGCTTCCAGGAAAAATTTGAAGAAGATTAGAAAGGAGTTAGCGAATGGATAATCTTAGTTCTGAGGTTTTGGTTGTTATTATTACCACCGTCGTCTCTGCGATTGCTATCATGATTGGCACAATGATTCCAACTTGGGCGCAAGGCAAGGCTGCTGAAAAGGCTATAGAGGGAATGGCACGTCAACCTGAGGCTGCACCGCAATTACGCACCACCATGATTATCGCCATGGCGTTGCTTGAAACTGCCTCTATCTATGTTTTGCTGGTTGTGTTGGTTTTGCTCTTTGCCAACCCACTGCTGTCACTGCTCGGAGGTTAAAAGATGCTCGACTTCGATTGGAGCACCATACTTTGGGAGACTCTCAACTTCCTTCTGATTACGGTTATCCTTTATTTCATTGTTTTCAAACCAATGGCCAAACGTGCCGAAATCCGCGCGCTTGAGAAAGCACGGCTCAAAACAGAATTGGGATTAGACCGGTCTGAGGCCGCGGCGAAACTTGAAGAAATCGACAATCGCCTGATGAATTTTGAAGAGGAAATCCAGAAAATTAGTGAT
>WOZB01000174.1 GCA_011620445.1 Anaerolineaceae bacterium
GCACTAATTATGAAAGCGATCGATCGCCTTCATTTTTTGTATTTTCCTGATTTCACAAAACATATCCTATTTCTTCTGACTTTAATCGAGGAATACTCATTTTGGTTTCGTAGAATACGTTGGAATATCCCTCTTGGATATTTCAATCCACATAAGTTGAGAAGGAATTTATCAACTATTGAAAAAAAAACAAATTTTGCTTGGTTTAATCTTGCTCTTTGTCGGTCTATCCATGGCCTTCACAACCCAGGTTGTTTTTGCCATGCCTTCCACGCCTGGGCAAAAAATCATCACCCAACCGGATGGCAGTCAATTTGGAGCTCAAACCTGGGGGGACGAGCGTTTTAACGGTTTTGAAACCCTGGAAGGTTACAGTATCGAGCGTCAGGCAAACGGTTGGTGGACCTACATGTTGCCCGACCAGAGTAAAAACAATCCTTCACTTACCAGCCAGGGATATCTACGCGTGGGTTTGGACAATCCTCCCGCCGTGGAGCTGCACCTTGACCGAAAGAACAAAACCAAAATCCTACAATCCATGGAAATTCCTATTGAAGCCGGAGGAGCACCCATCCTGCAGCCTGGGTTTGAAGACCTTAGCCTCATTCCTGAAGCCGCTGCGGCAATAAATAACGGCACACAGGCTGCTTTGGTGATATTGGGATATTACACCGACAGACCTCCCGTCACCAGCACAGTTGATTTCCAATCAAAATTCTTTGGTTCTGGAAAAAGCGTCCGGGAGTATTATTCCCAGGCATCCTACGGTAAACTTACTTTAGCCCCCGCTGCGGAAATTTCTGGTGCCCATAATGATGGCGTCATTGGCTGGGTGAACCTTGGCAAGACCCATCCCAACACGAGTAACCAGGATTGGAACGCTACCCAGACAATTGTCACTACTGCTCTTAATGCTGCCGACCCCTTTGTAGACTATGCATCCTTCGATAAAGACGGGAACAAAGCCTTGTCGGCTTCAGAGTTGCACATTGTTCTAATTATTGCTGGTTTCGAGGCCTCTTACGATGGCGGTTCTGCTCAACCCTGCGTTTGGGGGCACAAATGGAGTCTGGCCACACCCGTCGTTGCCGACGGCACAACAGTGTGCTCATCCTCCGTCAAAGGCTCTTACACCCTGTTTGGTGAGATGATGGGCGATCATTCCTCCACCATCGGTGTCATGGTGCACGAATTGGGTCATGATCTCGGTTGGCCTGATCTTTACGGCGTCGGCAGCGCAGGCCTCGGCACCTGGGATATTATGTCCTTTGGCGGTTGGAATACGGCCGCCGGCGACATCTACCTTGGCCAAACTCCACCCCTCCCCAATGCTTACCTGCGGGAAACGTCAGGATGGATTGACCCCAACAACCCCTCTCAATTAATGCCTGCTTTAGATTTTCAGAATACACCTATTGATCTTTCGGTCTCCACAAACAAACCTTTCGCCTTGATTCTTCCTGTTGACTCTGACCCTGACCCTAAGATTGGCGAATTCTTTATGGTTGAAAACCGGGCGCAGACAGGCTTCGACGCCAGTCTTCCTGGTTCTGGCGCGCTTGTTTGGCATGTCAATGAAAGCGCCTCCAGTAATAATGACCCTCAAAATCTGCGCGTCAAACTCATCCAGGCCGATGGGGCTGACCACTTGTTGTCTTCCGCGAACTACGGTGATGCCGGGGACGCGTTTACTGCTTCCTCGCTCAACACGCGCTTTGGGGTGGGCACTCCCCTCAGCAGTGCCTTTGTCAACGGTGAGCCCAGCAATATTTTAGTGGTTTTTGGCGTAGGCAACCCGCCTGGGATGGCTTCCATCATTACTTCCCCGTCCATAGGCGTCATGGTCAGCCAGGTCGGCACCCAACCCTATAATCCTGCCGACTTCCCTTACAAAGTTTTTCTCCCCTTTACACAGCGCTAAGATATTCCTTATACCTGCGCTTGATTTCGTTATTTGCCAGCCTATAATTATTATATATATCCGCTTATCCGCATAAAAGGATTAGGAGCGATGATTAACGACTTATCTCAGGAACTTGAACTTTTGCACGAGCGTGTCTGCCCAGCCCTGGGCGATACCACCCGCATGCGCTTGCTTTATGCCCTTGCTGATAAGCCTTGCAGCGTGAACGAATTGGTCGAAGCCCTGGCTTTACCCCAATCAACCGTCTCGCGCCATCTCAGTGTGCTGCGCAATCGCCGTCTCGTGCTCACCCAGCGGCAGGGTACCGCGGTCATTTACACATTGAAATCAAAAAAACTGCTTGAGGCAATGGATATGTTAAGAGATATTCTCCGGGAGCAAATCCAGGATGAAAATGAACTGGCCAGCAAGCTCGATCTACAACCAAATCTGGAGGCTAACCCATGAAAGTCTTAATAGTCGGTGGTGTGGCTGGCGGTGCCAGCGCGGCTGCACGTTTGCGGCGCATGGATGAAAACGCGGAAATCATCATGTTTGAACGCGGTCCTTATGTTTCCTTTGCCAATTGCGGATTGCCATACCATATCGGCGGCAGCATTCCAGAGCGCGCACAACTTCTGGTGGCTTCACCCACTAGCCTGCGGAGGACTTTGAACATCGACTCACGCACATTCTCAGAGGTCACTGCCATCAATCCTGAACTGAAAACAATCACGGTTCACAACCTCAAGCGGGATGAAACTTACACCGAAAATTACGACAAACTGGTGCTCGCCACCGGTGCCAGCCCGATTGTGCCTCCCCTGCCCGGTTTGGATTCTCCCGGCGTTTTCGTATTGCATAACATCCCGGAAATGGATGCCATCATCGAGTGGATAAGAATAAAGAATCCGCGCAGAGCCGTGGTGGTCGGCGGCGGCTTTATTGGCCTGGAAGTGGCGGAAAATCTAGTCGAGAAAGGAATGCAGGTTGCCGTGGTTGAAATGCTGCCGCAAGTGATGGCGCCCTTCGATTTTGAGATGGCTCAAATAATCCACCAACATCTGGTTAACCACCGGGTCCAACTGCTCCTTGGCGACGGCCTTAAGGGCGTGAATTCTTCTGCGGATGGTCTTGAAGTCAATCTGACCTCCGGAGCTTCCCTGCCAGCCGATCTGGTCATTCTGTCAATCGGCGTGCGCCCTGAAAACGCGCTGGCCAAAACTGCCGGGCTTGAGCTGGGGCCGAAAGGGCATATTGTTACCAATCTCCAGATGCAAACTTCCGACCCGAACATTTACGCCGTAGGCGATGCTGCCCAGGTGCTCAACTTCCAAACCAATCAACCCACATCGCTGGCACTTGCCGGTCCGGCCAGCCGGCAGGCTCGGGTGGCAGCCGATCATATAGCCGGTAAAAAGACTGAGTTCCGCGGTGTCATTGGCACCTCGGTGGTCAAAATCTTTGACTTAACAGCCGCCTCAACCGGCATGAATAGCAAACAACTCGAAGTTGCCCAGCTGCCCTTCTCATCGGTGACGGTGCATACCAGTAATCACGTAGGTTACTATCCAGGCTCCACAACCGTCAGCCTCAAACTAATCTATGGGCCGGAGGGCCAGATTTACGGCGCTCAGGCCATTGGCACCAGCGGCGTGGACAAACGCATCGACGTGCTGGCCACCGCCATTCGTGGGCATCTGACCGTTTACGATTTAGAAGAGTTGGAGTTGGCTTACGCCCCAGCTTATGGGGCCCCGCGTGATCCGGTCAATAACGCCGGATATGCCGCTGCCAACCAGTTGCGCGGCGAAATGCCCGTCAAGCAATGGAATGAAGTAAAGGATTTGGATCTAAAGGAGTGGTTTTTATTGGATGTGCGCGACCCTGAGGAGTTAAGCCTTGGCTGGATTCCGGGAGCCGTCAACATTCCACTGCACGAACTGCGTGAGCATCTGGATGAGATTCCGCGTGATAAAAAGGTGCTCATCAACTGCCAAACCGGCCAGCGCTCATATTTTGCAACGCGCATTCTGAAGCAGCACGGGATTGATGCCTATAATCTCACTGGCGGTTACAAAACCTACGCATCCGCCACTGAGAACTTTTGATTGGTTGCTAAATGTGCCAAGAATACCGCATCTACCGCTGGTTTAGTCTTATAGCAGGTTTCAAGCGTTTACCGACTATGCGTCGGCAAAAGAATGGCAAGACATCACACCCGCGATAATCATCTTCAAGCTCTGAATCGCTAAATCAAATCATTCCTGCCAGCGGCCTTGAGGGCATCCACAAGCTTGCGCACCTCCCCCACCTGGTCGCGCCGGCAGACCAAAATCGCATCCGGCGTGTCCACCACAATCAGGTCTTCCAACCCCGCACCCGCAATCAGCCTCTTGCCGCCCATCACCAAAGAGCCGTGCGAATTCAGCAAGATCACATCCCCACGCACCGCGTTGCTGTTTTCATCCAGCGGCAGC
>WOZB01000072.1 GCA_011620445.1 Anaerolineaceae bacterium
GACAGCCTCTCTATCAATTACTTTTTCTAAATCTAACGAAAAGTGAAACAGTATCTTTTGCCTCTTTTGCCTCTTTTGACAATGCCTCTTTGGACAATAAGCTCGCAATATCTATTTAATAATTCAATTGAGTTTATGCTTATATTGACATACACGAATATACTGAATATAATGCTTGCTTGTGGAAACTATATTTAAAGCCCTGGCAGATCCCACCCGGTTGCGCATATTGTCCTTACTTGCCCAACAGGAGTGTTGTGTTTGCGAACTTGAAAGTGCTTTACAACTTAGTCAGCCAAATATCTCGCGCCACCTCAACTTGCTGAAGACTGCTGGCATTCTACAATCTACAAAACAAGCTCAATGGGCATATTATCGGATTTCAACACAATTTATGAACACCCAAACTGGATTGTGGATCTACCTCCGAGAGTCTCTACCAAGTTTGCCATCTTATGTAGAGGATCGAAAGCGTCTGGAAAGCAAGCAAGAAAATCCCTGCAAATAAACAAAGGATCGTATGGAAAAAGAAAAAGGAATTGGATTTTTTGAGAAATACCTAACCGTCTGGGTCTTGCTTTGCATGGCTGCAGGCATCCTGCTTGGAAGGTACGTGCCAGCTATTCCGGGGTTTTTATCCAAGCTTGAATACGCCTCGGTGTCCATCCCCATCGCGATCTTGATCTGGATCATGATCTACCCCATGATGATGAAGATCGATTTCCAATCCATCCTGAACGTGCGCAAGAATCCATTAGGCCTGGTTATCTCCACCGGCACAAGCTGGCTGATCAAGCCATTCCTGATGTTCGGCTTGGCTTCCTTCTTCTTTTACATCGTATTTAACCAGTTAATCCCAAATGAATTGGCCCGTCAATATGTGGCTGGCGCGGTTCTTCTTGGTGCAGCCCCTTGTACTGCCATGGTTTTTGTATGGAGCCATCTGACAAAAGGTGATCCAGCCCACACGCTTGTGCAGGTTTCCATCAACGACCTGATCATTCTGGTTTTATTTGTTCCCATTGTCACCTTCCTGTTAGGGATAACAAAAATCAATGTTCCATGGGAAACTTTAGCCTTATCCATCGTCATGTTCGTAGTCATCCCCCTGGTGGCTGGCGCAATCACCCGCTATTCAGTCATCCATCAAAAAGGCAAAGCTTTTTTTGAGAACAATTTTGTGCCGAAATTCGACAGTATAACAACTGCTGGCCTCCTATTGACTTTGCTTATCATTTTTACTTTCCAAGGCAAGGCAATCCTGCAAAACCCCTTGCATGTCGCTTTGATTGCAGTTCCATTGGTCTTGCAAAATGTTATGACCGCACTCTTTGCATATTACATGAGCTTCAAGCTAAATGTGCCTCACAATATTGCTGCCCCGGCCGCTCTCATTGGTGCGTCAGACTTTTTTGAACTTTCCGTGGCAGTCGCCATCACTGTATTTGGAGCGAATTCACCAGTAGTCCTGGTGACCACCGTGGGTGTTCTGACTGAAGTTCCGGTCATGCTCATGTTGGTGCGCTTTGTCAACAACACCAGAAAAAATTTCAAAGCCAGGGATGAGCACAGAAAATTAACCGAATCCAAGCAAGCAGTTGAGACCGCTTAGGTCATTTTTTACTGGCTGAATTGGTATAATCCTGACTTATGGAAGAAATCCTGGTTGGGATTCACATGCACACGCGTTACTCCGATGGCAACGGCAGCCATGCTGATTTGTTAAAGGCAGCTCTGAAGGCCGGCTTGGACGCCATCATCGTCACTGATCATAATGTGCTAGTTCAGGATGCTGAAACTTACTTGCAGGAGAAACGCCGTAAGGTATTGCTGCTCGTTGGCGAAGAGGTGCACGATCAGACGCTCAAAGGCGGTGGAAGCCATCTGCTCGTATTTGGCCACAACCGTGAGCTTGCCCAATACGCTCCCAATCCGCAAGCCCTAATCAATCAGGCCAATTCCAACCACGGCCTTTCTTTCATTGCCCACCCTTATGAGGATACGCTTCCAGCCTTTGGTGAAGCCGAATTTGGCTGGCGGAATTGGGAGGTTAAAGGCTTCACCGGAATTGAATTGTGGAACCAACTGAGCGAGTTCAAAACACGTTCACAAACTCTCCCTGGCGCAATCCGCAATGCTCTGTTCCCTCGAGGCATGATGGAAGCTCCTTTGGAGCGCACCGTCAAACTTTGGGATGAGTTGCTTCTCAAACACAAGCAGCCCGTTGTAGCCATCGCGGGCAACGATGCCCATAATTTGATTATCCATAAGGGTCCAATTAAAGTACATATTTATACTTATGAATTCCAATTCCGATCTTTTAGCAATCATGTTATGGTTCCCAATTTGCTGAAAGGTGAGATCAATCAAGACCGTGCAATGATCTATGAAGCCCTAGCAAACGGCCATACATACCTTGCGAATGATCAAATTCACTCAGCAAGAGGATTCCGCTATACAGTCAATACCAAAGATGGCACTTTCATCCTGGGAGACCGGGTGGATTCAAGCAGTGGATTGACCTTCCAGGTGCGCTTGCCGATCCATGGCCACATCCGCCTCTTTAAAGATGGCAAAATGATCAAAGAATCCTGGGATCGGGAAATACTTACACACATCACCACCGAGCCCGGCATCTACCGGGTGGAAGTCTATCAGGATTACCTGGGCAAACATCGCGCCTGGATTTTCAGCAATCCCATTTACGCCTTTTAGTTTTCACCACCAAACCAGGCTCGTTTGGTCTTGGTATAATTCCATTCACAATGAGCAAAATTCTTGATTCCCTTGAGTTTAGGCTGAAGCGCATCCTTGAAGGTCCCCTGGAAGGGGTCTTTTTTCCAAGCAGCACCCAATCGCTAGCTGCCCAATTAACTGAAATTATCCTGAAGGCGGTCAAATCCTCGTTGGACGAAACGAATATGCTCCCCGATTTTATCCAATTGCGTGTTTCCCCAGAGAAATTTGATGCCTGGCAGACCACTCAACCCGTCTTGAATCAAGTAGCTCAGGAAATTATGGATGCCTACAAAAAAGAATCCGTACGTTTTGAGAAACCTTTACGCCTTCATTTGCTGGCTGATGACAGTCTGGAAGTGGATGAGATTAAAGTTGTTCCTTCTCAACACACGCTTGAGCAAATTACGACTGCCACTGTAATAGAACTTTCACCTAAAAAACTCAATCAGCAGGTGCTTCCAGAACAAGCTTGCCTGATCATCGACGGTAGGCAGCCAATAATGCTCAGCACCGCCATCGTCAGCATTGGCCGGCACTCCAGCAACGATATTGTCATTCAGGACCCTCAAGTTTCTAGAAAGCACCTCCAGCTCAGGGTAGAAAAAGGCTCATACTTGCTTTTTGACCTTAGTTCGACAGGCGGCACCCTAATAAACAACAAACCAATCAGCAGTGCCAAGCTTAAGCCGGGGGACGTAATCAAAATCGGGAAAACATTGCTCATTTACAGCCACAATCAAGATAAGAAAGGCACTGGCACGCGTGTGCTCAGTCAAATGGGAGATAAAGAAGAATGACTCCAGTTCTTGGGTTGGTATTCCGAGTACTGATGATGATCAGTCTTTTTGTATTCCTGGTGATCGCTTTTCGCCTGATCTGGCAGAGTCTGCACACCAAGTATTCCCAAGCCGGAAACCTGGTAATCCCCATGCTTACGCTCTCTTACGAGCGCTATAATCACCAAGTGGAACAGTCTTTTACCAGCAGCGAGATTACCATCGGCCGCGATCCAGAATGCGATTTGAGTGTGCCCAACAGCACCATGTCTGCCCGGCATGCCACTTTGAGTTTTCACCAAAATCAATGGTGGATCGAAGACTTACATTCAACCAACGGTTCATATATTGAAGATCTGCGCATCGAGGAACCCATGGTCATCAAGGACGGGGATCTCATTGTTTGCGGAGAAGTTCCCATCACAATTTCTATTAAATAGAACCAGGAGAAGACATGACTGATCAATACACATTTGGCATCATTGGGGGCTCAGGCCTTTACGATTTTCCCCAACTCACAGATAAGCAGGAATTTGAGATTGATACCCCGTTTGGAAGTCCATCTTCTCCCATTGTTACGGGGTTGGTAAACGGCCACCGCCTGGCCTTCCTCGCCCGCCATGGCATCGGCCACACCATTTCGCCATCCGAGGTCAATTACCGTGCCAACATCTGGGCTTTCAAGACTCTGGGTGTCAAGCGTCTCATCAGCGTTAGCGCTTGCGGTTCCTTGCGTGAGGATTACAAACCCGGGGAAATTGTCATCCCTGACCAGGTCTACGATAATACTCACAAACGTGCCAGAAGTTTCTTTGAGAACGGGTTGGTTGTGCATGTTTCGGTT
>WOZB01000091.1 GCA_011620445.1 Anaerolineaceae bacterium
CCCTAATATAAAGGGTTAGTTTTTTCAGAAACGCACCTAGCGTTTACAATTGTGCATCGTATGGAAAAACAACAAAAATCTCTACTTGAATTGGCCATTGGAGAATCGGCTACTGTGGTAGCTATTAGTTCTCAAAAGCAGACGATGCAAAAGTTACATCAAATGGGTATAAGGGTAGGTGTAGATTTACAACTACTGCGCAGGGCACCGATGAAAGGTCCTATGCTGGTAAAAGTCTCTGATCGCGAAATAGCGATTGGCTTCGGACTTTGCTCAAAGATCCTGGTTGGAGCCAAAAATTGAAATTCCTCCTGATTGGTCAACCTAACTGTGGGAAAAGCACGCTTTTTAACCAGGTTTGTGGTTATAAAGTTGAAACCGGGAATTTCACCGGGACCACAGTGACATATACCGAAAGCCGTGTGCGTCTGAAGGGCGAAGTTATCGGACTTGTGGATTTACCCGGCACCTACACGCTGGCTGGCAGCAACGCAGCTGAACAAGTGGTCCTCGAGTATCTTCTCAGCCATGACGATTATGACTGCGTAATCAATGTGGTCGATGCTTCCCACCTGGGTCTGCATTTAGGTTTGACCCTGGAGCTGCTCGAGTTAGGTCGTCCAATGATTCTGGCTCTCAACCTGATCGATGAGGCAGATCACCTGGGGATCCAGATTAATATTCGGGAATTATCAGAAAAACTTGGAATTCCAGTCATCCCCATGATTGCCAGCAAAGGCCGGGGAATACGGGAAGTATTCTTTGCTGCTCACCAAACGGGTTTGAGTAAGCCCGAGGTCCGACGCCAGTTCTATCAGGAAGATTTGGAAAAAACTATAACTGCACTAATACCTGCGGCTATCGGGCTGGACCTGCCGCTGAACGCAGAGGCAGTGGCGATTAAACTCATTGAGCAAGACCCTTTGGTCAGCCGACAGGTCGAGAAGCAATGGCCAGAATTAATAGAAAAATCTGAGATAATCGCGAAACGCTTAGGGGATGATGGCAGAATTGATTCAGGAAGCCTGCTTAACCTCGAACGCAATAAGGCAGCCCTGGCGATCGCTGAAAGTGTGACCGTGCTGGGTACTCGAAAGCTGAACCTGCGCGATACTCTTGACAATTATCTTTTGCATCCCTTTTGGGGTTACATATTCCTAATCCTGATTTTGTATTTATTTTTTCAGGGTGTGTTCCAGTTTGGCGGTTTAATTGAAGGACCTCTGCTTAAACTGGTGACCTCCTCTGAACAGTTTGCTATTAATTTGCTCAATCCTGGCAAACTGCTTGGCGAGGTGATTATTGGTCTGATTCAGGGTATTTCCGGAGGCTTGGCAATTGTGCTGCCTTACCTAATTCCATTCCTGCTCGGTTTGGGATTTCTGGAAGATTTTGGCTATTTACCCAGAGTGGCATTTTTGCTTGATTCATTGATGCACAAGATCGGTTTGCACGGCACAGCGGTGGTGCCATTTATCCTCGGATTTGGCTGCAACGTGCCTTCTGTAATGGCAACACGGACGCTCGATAACAAGAAGGAACAGTTCATCGCAGCTGCATTAGCAACTCTGGTTCCGTGTTCAGCACGATTGGCTATTGTATTTGGTTTGGTCGCATTTTATCTGGGACCTCTTGTGGCGCTGATCATCTATTTAATGGTCTTTTTTGTGATCGCCCTTACGGGAAAGCTGCTATCAAAGCTGCTGCCTAAAGATACACCTGGCTTAATACTCGAAATGCCCCCTTATCGGCAGCCAAACCTCCAATCTATTCTGAATAAAGCCTGGTTTCGAATTAAGGAATTTCTTGTTGAAGCCTGGCCAGTTTTGATCGCCGGCTCGATTGTGCTTTCCTTGTTAAACGCGTATAACCTGACACGCTACTTTAACTTCTTAACTGTACCCATGACCTGGCTCTTAGGGCTTCCCACACAAGCAGGTGTGCCGTTGATTTTTGGCGTTCTGCGCAAAGAATTATCATTAATCATGCTCGGCCAAGCATTGGGGAGCATGGATTTTCGGGGCGTCCTAAGCCCGGTTCAGATGATTACGTTCACTGTGTTTGTCATATTTTACATGCCTTGCCTGGCAACACTGGTAACCCTGCACAAGGAGCTTGGGCGCAGAGCTATGTGGAATATAATGGGAATTACACTCTTGATTGCTACAGTCACAGCACTTTTTGCTAGGGGAGTGGCAAGCTTAATTTATTAACAAGGAGATACTATGTCTGAAGAAATCAACACTTTTCTGAAATCGATCGCTAACCCATTTCAACTTGAGGGCGACAACCCAGATTCAACGGTGCTTTTCAATCTGACAGGTGAGAACGGTGGTATTTATCACGCTGTTATTAAAGACAATGTAGCCACTATTTCTGAAGGAACGATTGAAAACCCAACCCTTACCCTTACGGCTGATTATGCCAATGTCAAGAAGATGCTTGCCGGGGAAGAGAATCCCGTGGCAGCCTTCATGACTGGAAAAATCAAGTTGCAGGGTGATTACATGCTGGCGCTAAAGCTGGTAAAAGCGATCAAGCTTCCTTAAGAATTATTAAGGTAAGAGACCCCAATCAGAACTTTGGGAATCCGTGTCCATCATTGTGGGATCCCAAATTTCTGGGCTAAATTCAACTTCGGTTGGAACTTTAAGCACCTTTTCAGCCTTTACACGCGCTTCCTCAAGAAGAGCAGGTCCATAAGGGCAAAAGGGGGTTGTCAAAATCATCTTGATATGCCCTTTTCCTTCAGAAATCCAAATATTTCTTACCAGGCCTAACTCGATAATAGTCAATCCCAATTCGGGGTCTGAGACACCTGCAAGCATATCTTCAAGATCAGTGTGCATCTCTGGGTGGGTTTTGTCAATATCCCAAACGTAGCGAGGTTGAGCTGTTTGGTTATTCTTGTCTATCTTTTCCATTTTCATCCAATTTAATTTCGAAGCGACATTCTTTGTCGCCAGTAAGCATACAACCGACCTGGTTGATTGTATTGCCGAGTAAGGCCTGAAACATAATTTGATCGACCTGGCAGATTTCAGGGTGTTGCACGCCAATCCGGTGGTATGGGCAATTCTTGCTATGAATTGTCACAAGGTTGCCCTCACGTTCATGGCTAATCCTAAAGCCACCTTTTGCCAATTTCAGGCTGAGTTCAGCGATTTTGGCTTCGATAGGCAAATCAGGTTCGCTGATCATGTTTGTTTCTGCCATCCGCTGGCCAATTTTGACCATAAGGGTCTCAAATTGCTTCTTGGGCAGA
The DNA here is from genome assembly GCA_011620445.1 of Anaerolineaceae bacterium. GTDB lineage: Bacteria > Chloroflexota > Anaerolineae > Anaerolineales > Anaerolineaceae > Mesolinea. The sequence goes on from WOZB01000091.1 coordinate 3,266, forward strand.
TCAGAGCGCATGACATCCAGCAGGAGGTTCGTTAAACCGAGATAATTGGAAGGAAATTGTTCGTACCCTTTATCGCTCAGTTTATAGATAAAGCGTGGACGACCGACCCCATGCCGCTCTTCCTCGGCCGTAATCAAGCCTTCAGCTTGCAGGTTGATCAGATGATGCCTGACTGAAATTCCATTAATTCCAACAACATCAGCAAGTTCACCGATGGTCGAATTCTGTTTATTAAGTAGTGTATTAAGGATACGTTCCTTAGTACTTCTCATATAACCTCGGCTTTCAGGGAGCGAATGCGATTAGTATACGATAATTAAGATTTATTGTCCATTTATTAACTTATTAATGCAGGATTTGGGGATGCAAAATGTGAAAAATCAGGAGTTGCAAATTACAAAAGTAATCGATGTTGAAGGCGCAGGCCCCGTTTTTGCCTATAAATTGCAGGCAGCCGGCATTAGCGCCGTTGAAGCTTTACTTTAAGCTGGCATTACTCCAGAAGGACGCAAAGAACTTGATGCGAAGATCGGTGTTGTAGAGGACAAGATTTTGTCCTGGGTTAATTTTGCGGACCTCTACCGCTTCAAAGGTATCACGTCAGAATATTCCCATCTGCTCGAAGTTGCGGGTGTGGATACCATTATCGAACTGAGCAAACGTGTACCAGCCAATCTACACCAGAAACTGGTTGATACACATGTTGAGAAGTACTTGTACGCCGTGAACCAAGCCTGAAGGAAGTTGAATCCTGGGTTGAACAGGCCAAGAAGCTCGGCCGAGTCATTACTTATTAATCAGAATCAGTAAAGCAAACGACCGTGGTTTTATCCACGGTCGTTTTTAATTATTTGCAGTAAATTAGCGAGCATCGCCAAGCATGCTGAGAATGGTGTTGATGATCAAAGCGACTGATTGAGTACGTGCAGGTGTGCTGCTAAGGGGGCTGGACTTTGAGAGGGCTTCCATGATGGCTTCCAGGCTGGATTTACCGCCTTTTTTAGACGCGTAATATGCCAAGCCAGCAGAAAGTAGGTTGCCCAAATCAATCCCTTTAGATTGCGTAGATTTTTGATTTTTTGGTTTGGAAG
>WOZB01000025.1 GCA_011620445.1 Anaerolineaceae bacterium
ATGAGTGGTATCGTACTGAACGAACTTCATCTGTTTCCTGAATATGTACCGACCTGCCAAACCACCGTAAGGTATGGTCGAAACGTCTAATCCGTCTACTTCTATCATTTCCACTCCTTAAGTTTTTATGTACGGTCCTGTTTTAGCTCTGATCGCGCCGGCGTCTTCATACCCGTCCACTAATTGTCGAGCACAGGCTGAGCGCGCCTTTTGATACCCGTCTTCTTTGAGGCCGGGCACATCCGCAGATCTCCACCTATGTTTATTTCTGCCGAAGAGAACGATGAAAATCGTTCCATTTATTCTCCCACGGTAGGGGCGCAGGCCAGCGCAGCGCCTCGCCCAACTTATTATCCTGGGCTTCTTCGCGATTGCGAAGCGTTCTCGCGCTGCGCCGCAGATAGAGTAAGGATCTTCTAGCTGTAAATTGCGACTGGAAGATTCTTCGCTGCCCTTAGAATGAAAAGCAAAATATTTTCAGTAATTTCGAGAAGCGCCTTCGTCGCGGCAATCTATCCTTAGCCTTCCCATCAAGAGGAAGGACCGCATAGCGGGGAAGGGGTTTTTCACAAAGTTGGCGAGATTGACCCGGGATTGGTCAATCCTCCGAAAAGAATATGACCCGGGTGGAGAAATGTGTAATTGGCGAATTGGTGAAATGCACACCAATTTCGCCCTACGCGAAACCTTGTGAGACAAAATGAGAAACTCAAACACACGTCATTCCTGCCCTCAAGATGACAAGGCAAATCAAGCATTCGGACCTTGATGACAAAATACCCTTCACCCCCGCTGCGCGGACCCAGCCTAATGCCCTTCGGGCGCGGGCACGCAAACAGTCCTCTCAAGAGGAGCGCAAAGTATGTCGTAGCGCGGAATCTTATCCACAGGAGGGCAAAAAGATAGGGCAAAAAAGCAACAAAAAAGGCTGACCCAAGTTGGACCAGCCTTGTGGAATAACCTAAAAGCTCAGGCGTAGGCCATGCCTTTTTTCAGGGCTTCGATATTGGTCCCCATCAAGCGCTTGTGGCGTTCGGCGGTGTGGGCAGCCAGGGCGCGTTCAATGGCGCCTTCGGGCAAGAGCGGCAGAGCTTTGAGCAAAGCACCCATCATGACCATATTGCTGACGCGTTCATTGCCCAGTTCCTGGGCGATAGTGTTGGCCGGCACCATGATGGCGCGGATATCCTTGCGGGTGGGCACGCGGTTGACCATGGATTCATTCACAATCAGAATGCCGCCAGTGGCCATCAGGGGCTCGTATTTATCCAGCGAGGGCAGGTTCATAGCCAAAACTGCCTTGGGGTACAAAACCGTCGGGGAGCCAATTTCTTCATCGGAAATAACCACCGTGCAATTGGCGGTGCCGCCGCGCATCTCGGGGCCGTAAGAGGGGATCCAGGTGACCTGCTTGCCTTCATCCATGGCAGCATAAGCCAGCAACTGGCCGGCATAGAGGGTGCCCTGGCCGCCAAAACCGGAAATAATGATCTCAGTTTGCATCAGTTACCTCCAGCGGCGTTGATGGCCGGATTGACTTTGAAATCGCCAACCGGATAGAAGGGCAGCATGTGGTCGGCCAGCCATTTGCGCGAGTCGGCCACGTTCAAACCCCAGTTGGTAGGGCAGATGGAAAGCAGCTCCACCATGGTGAAACCAAGGCCCTGGCGCTGGGCTTCAAAAGCGGTACGGATGGCTTTTTTTGCCTGGCGGATGCTGCGAGCATCGTGCAGACTGCGGCGGGCGATATAAGCCGCACCATCGAGAGTGGCCAGCATTTCGGCTAATTTGATGGGGTAACCTTGGCGTTCCACGTCGCGCCCCTTGGGGGAGGATGTGGTTACCTGGCCGGGCAGAGTGGTGGGGGCCATTTGGCCGCCGGTCATGCCGTAGTTGGTGTTGTTGATGAAAATGGCAGTAATCAGCTCTCCACGGGCAGCGGCAGCTACAATCTCGCCCATGCCGATGGAGGCCATATCGCCATCACCCTGGTAGGTGAAGACGGTTTTGCTGGGCAGGGTGCGTTTGATGCCAGTGGCCATGGCAGGCGCGCGGCCATGAGCCGCTTCTACAAAGTCGAAACTGAAGTAGTTATAGGCAAAAACAGCGCATCCGACCGGTGCGACGCCGATGGTATTGTGCAATTCGCCCATTTCTTCCAGAACTTCAGCCACCAGGCGGTGAGCCACCCCATGCGTGCAGCCGGGGCAGTAATGAGTTGTACGAGCATCAAAGCCGGCAGGGCGCTGATAGACAAGTTTGACGTCTGAATCGGTCATATTAAACTCCTACTCCGATTTTTTGTTCCAGAACCGCCAACCAGCGGTCGCGTGGGTCGCCTTCCAAAGTGAGCGGACCTTTGACGAGGGCTTCAATGGCATCCAGAATTTCATCCGGGTAGGGCAAGACCCCACCCATGCGGCCGTAGAACTCTACCGGTTTGAGGCCTTTGACGAGGCCGCGGATATCATCCAGCATCATGCCGTTGTTGGCTTCGGTCACCAGGAAGGCTTTTGCCTGGGGCACGAGCCTTTCTACGGCTTCTACCGGGAAGGGCTTGAGCGTGATTGGGCGCAGCAAGCCGACCTTGATGCCTTTTTCGCGGGCGGTACGAACGGCAGACAGGGCTATTCGCCCTACGGTGCCATAGCCGACCACCACATATTCCGCATCTTCAAGGTAGTACTCGCGGAAGCGTACTTCATCGCGGCGGATTTTTTGCCATTTGAGCTCGTTGCGCAGGTTGAAGCGCTCTTGGGCGGGCGGGTCGATATTAATGGAAGAAAGCACGACCCTGGGCTTGCCTGGAATGGCTTTAACGGCCCAATCGGGAACTTCTTCACGCAGAGGAACAAAAGGCGGCAGCTCGGCGGGCTCCATCATTTGGCCAAGCGAGCCATCCATCATGATAGCCACTATGGTGCGATATTTCTCGGCGAGGTCAAAAGCCAGCGCGGTCAGTTCCACCGCCTCCTGAACGGAAGCCGGTGCAAGCACCAGCAGGTGATACTCGCCGTGCCCGCCGCCGTGTACCATCTGGTTGTAGTCGCCCTGGGAAGGGGCGATGTTGCCAAGGCCGGGACCGCCGCGGACCACATTGACAATCACGGCCGGTAGTTCGGTTCCGGATATGTAAGAGATGCCTTCCATCATCAAGCTTATGCCAGGACTGGAGGAAGAGGTCATGGTGCGGTGGCCGGTGCAGGCCGCGCCGTAGACCATATTGATGGCGCCCAGTTCGGATTCGGCTTGCACAAAAGCCCGGCCAAGATCGGGCATGCGGGCAGAAAGGTGTTCAAGCAGTTCGGTCTGGGGCGTGATGGGATAACCAAAATACGAAACCAAACCCACGCGCAGGGCGGTTTCAGCAACGGCAATGTTGCCTTTAATCAGTTCTTTAGCCATTATTTCTCCTCCTTCGGGCTTGGGCGCACGCCGCGATAGATCGTGATGGCGGCATCGGGGCAGACCACAGCACAGATGCCGCAGGCGGTGCAGGCTTCTGGGAGCAGCATAAATGCAGGATGATAACCTTTGGGGCTCAGACGGCTCATATCGAGCGCCAGAACCTGACTTGGACAGTCGGTAATGCAAGTTTCACAGGCCTTGCAGTACAGTTCATTAATTTCAACCCAACCTTTGGCGGGCATGCATTGCCTCCTCTGATTTCTGCCAAAATAGGTGAGAAAGGCAGAATATTGACCAATTTAGTATACCTTAATTGGTTTCTGAGCCTTAAGTTCAGACAAAAACCTGCATTTTAACAAAACGATGCAGGATTGTTTGCTGATGACTGAAAGACGGATGTATTCTAAAAGGATAATCAGGTTTGTTTTGGATAGACCTTTGTGAGAAGGGAAAGCATTTGTTCTTTGAGGTTGCGGCTGATTTCGCGCGGATTTAGCGTTGGGGAAAGGTCGTACGCTATGAGGGCCTCTCCAAAATCGATCCTTGGCTGGATTTTCCAATTCGCACCAGTTTTTTTCCGCAGGGACATGACAAATTGCAGGGCCATAGCGAGTTGTTGCCTGCGGCGCTGCTCATTGAATAATTTGATAGCCCAGTGGTTCCAGGCTTGCGGATGGACCATCTGGCTAATGAGCATGGGCTGGAGGACCGTTTGAGGTATCTCGTTGAGGAAGATGCCGACCGAATCGCTCCAATCCAAAATGGATTGGCTTGCGCCCGGGATGAGGGCAGGGTCTGGCTCGAGCAGACCCTTTGGAAAAATAACCACAACCTTTCCGGCCCGTAGATGCTCAACGACCTGCCTGATGGCTGCAGCCCGGTTTGGGATGCCCTGCTCGTCGACAAATATGAGATGTTCTTTGAAGTGGGGCAGGTGTTCAA
>WOZB01000225.1:0-2504 GCA_011620445.1 Anaerolineaceae bacterium
AAAAGATAAAACATGAGACCTGGCGGTCAAACGCATGTGCTCGGCCTGGAGACCGGCACGATCAAAGAGTTCCCGTTGTAGAGAAGATGATTTGAAAACCAGATTGCCAGCCTTCGCCCCTTCAAAAAGATAAAACATGAGACCTGGCGGTCAAACGCATGTGCTCGGCCTGGAGACCGACACGATCAAAGAGTTCCCGTTGTAGAGAAGATGAATTGAAAACCAGATTGCCAGCCCTCGCGCTTCGGACTTGGCACGCAAGCAGACGTCGCTGGCGTTTATAGCAACGATGGATTAAACATGGCCCCTCATTCACCGCAAGCGGTCCCCCTTCCCCTCGAGGGGAAGGCCAAAGACAGACAAACAAAACACGGAACTATTTTCAACGTTCCCGTTGTAGAGAAGCTTATTTGAAAACCAGATTGCCAGCCTTCGCCCCTTCAAAAAGATAAAACATGAGACCTGGCGGTCAAACGCATGTGCTCGGCCTGGAGACCGGCACGATCAAAGATCAAAGATGACAAAAGAAAAGATCCGGAAGAAATCATTATCATGTTGAGCAACGCGAAACATCTTCTAGTAGCAATCTGCAGCTAAAAGATCCTTCGCAAAACCGGCTCAGGATTACAAAATAAAAAAGGGAAGGCTTTTCAGCATTCCCAGACCTATTCAAAAAAATCCTAGACTACTGATCCCAAGCGGATGAGTTCCTCATGCTTCAGCCGAATGCGCTCACGATCCATCTTTTCGACTTTGCGGTCATAGGTCAGGTAGCCATTTACTTCTGCTTCCACATCCGAGGTTTGGGTATAAATGGCGGCCGCCAAGCCTTTCGTGATTAAAGGTTTTACCTCTTTTTCTAGCAAATCGAGATACGCCTTGGTCAAAGCATCCGGTGAGTCCAAAAATCTGTAACCAAATTTGACGGATTCATCCCACGTGTGCCCGGGCACCATCAAGCTGTAGCCTCCAAACTCGGTCACTGCCAAAATGCGCTGATCGGGTTGCGAAGCGCTCAATTTTTTGTAATAAACATGCCGGCTCTGAAAGTCCCCCCCTCCCTGGTCAAACCATCCCGAGGCGTGGTCTATCAGGCGTGTAGAGTCAAGCTGCTTGACCAGTTCTGCCGTTTTTAGTGATTCAAATTGGCCCCAGCTTTCGTTGAAGGGCACCCAAACTGCTAGACTGGGGACATTGTATAGGTGCGCAATCATTTCCCGCAATTCGTTGAGGAATTGAGCTCGGTTGGATGCATCCTCCCGCCCAAAACGCCTTAGGATGCTTCGGTCATTACGGTGAAAACCGGTAAATATGGTAAAGACCGAGAGCCAGTCTTCACATTTGTGCCCGCCGTTAGGCATATCCTGCCACACAATCAAGCCCAATTCGTCGCATGCCCGATACCAGGTTAAGGGTTCCACCTTGACGTGCTTGCGTACGGTATTGCAGCCGATAGCCTTGGTGTATTCCAGGTCGTAGCGCATCGCCAATTCACTGGGTGCGGTATAGAGCCCATCCGGAAAGTAGCCCTGGTCAAGGGGTCCATATAGGAAAAGAATCTCATCATTCAAGGTAAAGCGCCAGTAGCCCGAAGCATCGCGTGTTTTGCCAAACTTGCGCATGGCAAAGTAACTTGTCACCTCGTCAATCACCCTATCACCCCTTTTCAATTGCACTTTCAAATCATAGAGATGGGGGTTTGCTGGTGTCCATTTGATGGGCTCAGAAACAGCCAATAACGCTCCGCTGCCGGCCAGTCCGCAGACTATTCCGACCTGCCACTCCCCATCATAAGCTTCGATCTTGAGGCTCAAATCGCTGCCATTTTCCCCGTTGATTCTGCATTCCACACTGAGAGAAGCACTGTCAAGATCTGGCGTCAATTTTAGGCTTTCTATGAAAGTTGCAGGCACAAATTCCAGCCAAACAGTTTGCCAGATTCCTGAAACCGGTGTGTACCAGATATTCCTGGGCTTAAGTACCTGCTTACCGCGCTGATCCATGCTCGTATCAGAAGGATCCTGAACATCAAGCGTCAGCTGGTGAATTACTTCTCCAGCATGATTTTTCAGTACATCGGTGATATCAAAACTGAAAGGCAGGTAACCGCCCCGATGCTCACCTAGCAGTTGATTGTTCAAATAAACCCGGCAGTTTTGGTCAACCGCGCCGAAGTGTAACCAGACGCGCATGTTTGGATTTTGACTGAAACTGAATTCGCGTTGGTAGTGCAATGTCTCATCAGGTTGAAGGACGTGATTAACGCCTGAAAGTTGCGACTCGGGAGCGAAAGGCACAAGAATTTTGCCCTCTTTTATTACCTGCCCCGATTCGGTTTTTGTGATCTGGTAATCCCAAAACCCATTCAGGTTCAACCAAGTTGCTGCAGCTCGTTTAAGCTGCGGTCGGGGATATTCAGGATGCGGAACCGGCTCGTCCACGAGCCAACTTGTCCTTAACTTTTCCGGTGTCACTGGTCAGCTCCAACCTTGATAATATTCACC
>WOZB01000225.1:2604-4331 GCA_011620445.1 Anaerolineaceae bacterium
AAGACCAGTCGCTTCATCAAAGAGAAATTCCTATTGATTGATCAAACGGAAATCCCGGTTGATATTTTTGCCTCGCTACCAGGAATAAAAAAAGACCCCATTGAGTGGAGCCTTTTTCGGGTTGTTGATCGGGCTTCTTACTTAGCTTTGGCAGCCTGCACTACCTTGGCAAACGCATTTGCATCCCGTACGGCCAGGTCAGCCAGCATCTTGCGGTTGAGAACAACCTCATTTACGCGCATTGCAGCAATCAAACGGCTGTAGGTTGTACCGTTCAAACGAGAGGCAGCATTGATGCGGGTGATCCACAAACGGCGTAAATCACGCTTACGGTTGCGGCGATCCCGATATGCATACCACTGAGCCTTTAAAAAGGTTTCATTGGCGCGTCTGAATAGTTTTGAACGGGTACCTTTGTAACCTTGGTTACGGGTGACTAGTGCCTTATGACGGGCGCGTCTGACAGGTCCTGATTTTACTCTTGCCATAATTACATCTCCTTTGCGGTCCCTTGGGCGTCAGATTTTTCAATCTTGTTGTAAACACCCAATAGCCACATTAAAACGGGTTGACTCGGACAAATTAGTCCTTTTTACTCATATAAGGCGCTAAACGCTTGATGTGACGGGTTAAACCAGTCGCTTTGACAACGATGGTTTCGCTAAGCAAATACTTAACGCGCTTGGGTGTATTGCGCCGAAGGTGGCCTTTGCCAATCTTCGTACGTACAATCAAGCCTGAGCCGGTCTCACGGAAGCGTTTGGACGTTGCCTTATGAGTCTTCATCTTGTACTTAGATTCTGACTTCTTGCGTGGCACGATCAAACTCCTCTAAGAAAATCCAACGGCTGTGCATGGCGCAGCCGCTGGTCAGTAAACCAAGAAACAATTGTACCAGAATTTATTTAGAATCAAGCACCGGGTTCTGCTTTAACAGCAGCTTCAGTTTACTTTAACAGCAGCTTCAGTTTCCCTGGCTTCAAATTTTGTGCTCGATTTTACCTCTGACTTGGTTTCCAAGTCCTTCTCGCTCTGTTTGGCTGTTCCAGCACCCGGACGTTTAGCTGTAAGCATCATGTACATGGTCTTGCCTTCCATGTTAGGTGCTTGTTCAATCTCGGCAACATCCTGCAGGGATTCGGCGATTTCCCTTAAATCTTCAAGAGCTAATTCTGGATATGTAATTTCGCGTCCACGGAAGCGGACAGTCACGCGTACTTTGATGCCACTCTGCAGCCACCTGCGCGCGTCACGCACCTTAAACTCCCGATGGTTGTCACCGGTTTTTGGGCGTAAGCGAGTTTCCTTGATCTCGATCTTGGTCTGGGCTTTTCGGGCTTCCCGTTCCTTTTTTGTCCGTTCGTAGAGGAACTTTCCAAAATCCATGACCCGGCACACCGGGGGTTCTGAATTGGGGGCGACCTCGACCAAGTCTAATTCAGCTTCGCGGGCGATTTGTAAAGCCTTTTGAATGGGAACAACCCCGATGTTTTCATTCTGGGGTCCGATCAAACGTACTTCGGCGACCTTGATCAACTCATTTACACGAAAATTTTGGGTACTGATAGTCTTCTCCTGGTTAAAAATTTTAAGATTAGCCCGTTATCAATACGGGCTAAACCGAATTTTATAATACCATAAATTTGAATTCAAAGTCAATAAAATTTATGTAGAAAATTGAGAAGAGGTCAGCAGTCTGCGAAAGCAAGCGATCATACCGGAAGGTC
>WOZB01000006.1 GCA_011620445.1 Anaerolineaceae bacterium
TTTGGTTCATGTCAAGAGCACGACACCTTACTTTCCTTGCATAAAGGAAAGGACTCGTGGGTTGATTAAACCTGCGCCAATGCCATGGCTATTAGATTCAATAGAGAGCAAGATTGGTTATTCTAAGAATCATTAAATTTGAATTGATTTCCCCTCTGCGCCAGCGGCTGCTTCCATAATCGCTTCACTCAAAGTTGGATGAGCGTGAATATTCTGATGGATCTCAGTGATGGTAAGTTCATTTTGTTGGGCCAGGCTCAATTCCGGTAATAACTCTGAGACTTCCGGGCCGATCATATGCGCGCCAAGAATCTCGCCATACTTTTCATCCACGATTACCTTTACATACCCCGTGTAATCTCCCAGGCCAAGCGCTTTTCCATTGGCTTGAAATGGGAACTTTCCGATTTTGATTTTCATTCCAAGCTTTAGCGCTTGAGCTTCTGTATATCCAAATGAAGCCACCTGCGGCTGACTATAAATTGCGCGTGGAACCATCGTGTAGTCAATGGGGCGTGTTGCTTTGCCGGCAATCGCCTCTGCACACAAGACGCCTTGTGAAGAAGCCACATGTGCCAGCATAAGTTTCCCGGTGACATCGCCAATCGCCCAAATGCCGGGGATATTGGTTGCCATTCGATCATCCACTTTAATAAAATTCCGTTCTGAAAATTCCACCCCGATTTCTTCAAGGCCAAGGTTTTGGCTGTTGGGTTTAAATCCAATTGCCACCAAGGCTTGTTCTGCTTCGATGGTTTGGTCACCTTCTTTTGAGACCAGAGACACTTTTACGCCCCTGGTTGTTGCTTCGATTTTTTGAACTCGAGACTCTACCAGGCATTTAATCCCGCGTTTGGTGAATGTTTTTTGTAGCTCGGCACTTATTTCTTCATCCTCCAGCGGAGCAATCCGCGGCAGCATCTCGACGACTGTTACTTCGGATCCATATGAATTCCAAATTGTGGCAAATTCGAGCCCAATAGCTCCAGCGCCGATGATAACAACAGATTTTGGGAGTTTTTCCTGAAGTATAGCTTCGCGATAGGTGATTATCTTTTCGCCATCAACTTTGACCCCGGGGAAAAGAGCCGTTTGGCTTCCGGTGGCGATGATGATGTTTTTCGTCCTGAGTGATTGTTCTTTACCTTCGCTGTCTGTAATATCGACAATTTCACTTGACTTCAAGCGGGCAGACCCCATGAAGACTGCGATCTTGTTCTTCTTCATCAGAAAACCCACTCCCTTGGTTAATCGTTCAGATACCTGGCGGCTGCGTTTGACTGCCGAGCTGTAGTCCAAAACCAAATTATCAAGCGAGAATCCAAAATCTTTTCCCCGCTCCCTCAAAATGTGGGCAACTTCTGCGTTTTTCAATAAGGCTTTGGAAGGTATGCAACCAACGTTCAGACATACTCCACCAAGCCATTCCTTATCAATTATCGCGGTTTTCAAGCCCAACTGCGAGGCTCGAATTGCAGCTACATAACCGCCGGGCCCGGCACCAATTACAACCACATCAAATTCGTCCATATCAGCCACGCAATCCTTTTTGAACAAAAAATATATTACTCAGAGAGACGCAAAACCCCAATTTCTGGTTTTCAATTTCTGGATATACGCCAGAAATGATTTGAGCATTAGAGCGCACTTACATTCATCTCGTGAACGCTCTAGAGCAAGCTTACATCGCTGTGTTACATGGAATCCTGAATAGGCTGCGAGTAAACTGCATTGTCTAAAGCACATCAATCACTAACTCCAGTTTTCAAGATTCTCTTTGATTGCCTTTAAAAAATTATCCGCACCTTCGCCATCCAGGAGGCGATGATCAAAGACCAGTGAAAGGTAAATCATCGGCCGGATGGCGATGGCATCATTACCGGATGGATCCGTGATTACAACAACTCGTTTTTGCATCATGCCGGTCCCCAAAATGGCGGCTTGGGGCTGATTAATGATCGGAGAAGCAAAAATTGATCCGCCGGAACCGTGGTTTGTTAATGTAAATGTGCCACCCTTCACCTCTTCTGGGAGCAGTTTCTTGCTGCGAGCCCTTGTGGAGAGATCGTTGATCTTTTGCGCAAGCCCCAGTAGAGATAAGAGTTCTGCGTTTTTGATCACCGGGACGATGAGCCCTTGTTCGCCAAGTGCAACGGCCATACCAAGATTAATATTACGGTGAAGTTGGATGCCCTCATCCGTCCACGAGGCGTTCACCATCGGGAAGGACTTTAAAGCGCTGACAATGGCAGAACAAAAATAAGCCGTCAGAGTGAGGTTCACGTCTTGTGCGGCAAAGGCTGCCTTATTCGCTGCCCGATGCGCAAGCACCTTGCTGAGGTCAGCTTCCATCACCGTCAAAACATGCGGGGACGTATGCTTGGAATTCACCATGCGTTCGGCAATCTGCTTCCTCAAAGAAGAAAGATGTACCAACTCGCCGTCTGATGAGACTGGGCTTTCCGTGGGCACAGACTCAGGCGCGGCTGGCGAAGGTTTTGTAACTGTGGGCGAAGGTGCTTCTTTTCTGGTCTCTAAGTACTTAAGCACGTCCTCTTTGGTGATGCGGCCACCTTCTCCCGATCCCTGCACCTGGTTTAGATCTATATTGTTCTCAGCGGCTATTTTTTTCACCAACGGAGAAAGGTACCCGGTGTAAGTGGTATTTTCGGCAGCAGGTATTGGCGCCTGCACAGTTTCTGCTTTTTTTGCTTCCGGAACCGGTGCTACTTTAGGGGTAGTTGTCTCAAGAGCTTCACCGGGTTGGCCGATCCAGGCTAAAGTGGAACCAACTTTAACGGTCTCATCAGTCTGGGCCACAATTTTTAGAAGAGTCCCCGCGGCCGGGCTTGGAATTTCAGTAGTGACCTTATCAGTTTCCAGTTCAACGATCACTTCCATTTCTTTGACCGTATCACCTTCCTGCTTTAGCCAATTGGTAATGGTTAATTCTTCAACACCTTCACCCATGCTGGGTGCTAAAAGTCGGGTGGCCATAATTCCTCCTTAGAGAATCTTTGGAAAACGAGAAGGCGCCTGTTCTCTCATCAGGTCATAAACGGCATCAAATATCGATTCCGTATTAGGTTTGGAATAATAATTACCATCCGCCCCGTAAGCCGGGCGGTGGTCTGCCGCAGAAAGCGTGCGCGGAGGGGAATCCAACCATTGATATCCTTTTTGGACTTCCAGAACCTGCTGCAGCATGTACGCCGTACCCCCGCCTGGCATGTCTTCATCCAGAAAGAGTACGCGGGATGTCTTTTTAAGCGATTCAACGATCGTACCGTTGATATCAAAAGGTAAAAGCGACTGAACATCAATAACTTCAATGTCAATTCCTACCGCTGAGAGCTTTTCAGCTGCTTCAAGGGCGATGCTGACGAGTGCTCCATAGGTGACGACCGTTACATCCTTACCCTGCTTTACAATTTCAGGGACCCCAATTGGAGTTGTAAATTCACCGATATTTTCGGGTTTACGTTCTTTGTGCCGATATCCGTTGAGCACCTCAATCACCACGGCGGGATCGTCTGACTTCAACAGGGTATTGTAGAAACCAGCTGCCTGGGTCATATTGCGAGGAACAAGTACATGCATGCCGTGGACCAGGTTGAGAATACCCGCCATCTGGGACCCTGAGTGCCAGATGCCCACCAATCTATGCCCGCGGGTGCGGATGATCACCGGTGCTTTTTGTGCCCCAGCAGTGCGCCATCGCAAAGTGGCTAAGTCATCTGACATCAGTTGCAACGCGTAGATCAGGTAGTCAAGATACTGCATTTCACAGATGGGGCGAAGCCCGCGTAAAGCCATACCGATAGCCTGGCCCAGGATTGTGACTTCACGAATACCGGTGTCTGCTACTCGCAGAAGGCCGTACTTTTTTTGCATGTCATGAAAACCCTGGTTCACATCCCCGAGCAGACCGACATCTTCGCCAAAGGCAAATAAGCGCGGTTCCCGTGCGAAAGCCGCATCGAAATTGGCATTGAGGATTTCAAACCCCATCACGGAAGGTGAAGACGCTGTATATACGGGTGGAACCGCCGGAACTTTAAATGGGGATTGGTCGGAATTAGATAAGAGGAATGAATTGTAATAGTCAGAATTCTTGGTCTGAAGCTCCCGGGCAAAGTTTTCAACTTCTTGCCGAGCTGCGGAGGGTTCGTCACGCGTTAGTACCAGTGTTGAATGCAGTACGCTGGCAATATCATTGCGCTGGGGTTCAGGTATCCCCGCCAGGGTATCGCGATAGTGTTCGATCACATCAGATTGGGT
>WOZB01000052.1 GCA_011620445.1 Anaerolineaceae bacterium
CAGCTTGCGGTAGATTGAAGTAATAAAGCGCTTGCTGGTAGACGGCCACTTCCAGCGTGGGTTGAGTGGGGTTGCCGAGCATGAGGATGACGCCAAAACTGGTGAAATCGAAGAGAAAGACCAGCAGCAGTGCCCCTGTGAGGGCTGGAGCGAGCAGTGGCAATGTGATTTCAAAGAAGCTTCGCAGGGGGGTAGCGCCCAGTGACCTGGCAGCTTGCCCAAGCCTGGGGTTAAGGCGGCTCCAGGCTGAGCCCACAATGCGCACTATCAGCGAGAGGTTATAGAAAACGTGCGCCAGAATGATAGCTGTAAGGCTGCCCTGCCACTGCAAGGCTTGTGTCTTCAACCCAAAAATCTCTGCCAGGGCCAGGTTTATCCAACCGCGTGGGCCGATTAGAGCGCTGAAAGCCGCGGCCACCACTACGGTGGGCAGGATGAACGGGATAAAAGTGAGCGTCTGCAGCAGTTTACGGCCTGGGAATTGAAAATGGGAGAACAGGTAGGCGATGGGTAAGCCGATAAGCAGGGTAAACAGGGTTGAGAGTGCCGCTTGTTTAAGTGTGAAGAGCAGCGGTTGCACAGTTTTGGAAAAATTCAATCCCACCGAGCTGCTGAAGAACTCGGGCGAAAAAATCAGGGAAAAAATGGTGATCAGCGGCCGGTAAAAGAAAGCCAGCATAAACGCCAGCGGCAAAAGCCAAAGCAAGGTTGCTTGAAGGCTCGGATTCTGCTGGCGTTTGCTTGTTTTCAAGTTTCGACCTTTATTTCATCATCAAATCTGTCCAGGCCTCAATATAAGCACTGCGATTTTTCGCAATTTCCTCAGGTGAAAGTTTGGCAGGGGCAGCAGGCACCTGGCTCTGGGCAACGAATTCCGGGGGCAATTGTGCGCTCTTGATGACCGGGTAGACGAACATCTGCATGGGCATGTCTTCCTGGAATGGCAGGCTGAGCAAAAAATCGATGAATTTCTCAGCGGCTGCCCGGTTCTTTGTGCCGCGGATGATGCCGGCAAACTCGATTTGGCGCCAGCACATGCCATCCGCTGTGATGGAGGCGGTGGGGGACTCAGCTACTTTTGGATCGGCATAAATATATTCAGCAGCTGGGCTGGAGGCATACGAAACCACCATGGGCTGTGGCCCTTTGCCGGAAGAAGCTGAAAAATTGGTGTAGTAAGCCGTCTCCCAGTCGTTGACCACAACCACTCCGTTTTGTTTCATGGCTTCCCACCAGCGCATGGCAGTTTCCTCACCCATGCTGGCAATGGTGGCCATTAAGAACGATAGCCCAGGCGAGGAAGTGGCAGGGTTTTCGACGACCAGCAGCCCCTTGTATTCTGGATAGGTCAATTCTGTCAGCGAGCCTGGCACAGTAAGCTGATGTTCCTTGAAGTATGCTTTGTCGTAATTGATGCATACATCGCCGTAATCAATGGGCAAGGCTCCGTTTTCGGGGTCTAATTTTAAAGCCTCATCCACGTCCTGAAGAGCAGGGGCGGCATAGGCTTCAAAAAGCTCATTTTCTAAAGCCTGCGAGAGAAAAGTGTTGTCCAGACCGTAAAAAACATCCGCGGGGGGTGTGCCCGCTTTGCTGCTGAGAATCAGCGTGTTCAGGGCTTTGCCAACATCGCCGCCTTTTACGAAATTGACTTTGATGCCAGTATCGGTCTCAAATTTCTCAACAATTTCCCCGGTGACCGCGAACGAGTCGTGAGTCATCACCGTCAGGGTCACAGGTTCCTTCGTAGGAGCAGCCGGGGGCAGTGGCTCGGGTAGAGCTGCCTGGCAGGCTGACAACAGCACTGTAAAGCCAATCAGCAGGGCTAATATTTTTTTCATAGGTCAATTCCTTTCAAATCTTCCTGGATAGAGCGGATAAGGAGCAAAGATCCCGCCTCCCGCGAGACAGAAACATAGTCCCCGAGGGCAAGGTTGCTAACCCCCCTTGTCTGACCCGCGAAAAGCGTTTCAGCATGCAGAGCATATTTCAGGCCTTCCGTGCGAACGCCTGTCACGTCCCCTTGCCATGGAATTAACGAGATCAGGTCGCCAGGTTTGGTATGGATAGTCCCCGTATTACGCCGGTCATTCAAGAGCAGGATTTCGCTTTCTCCATCATCAAAATGGATGAAAACCTCATTACTGAGTGGGTGATTGAGGAGTGCCAGGTTGCCAAGGGTATGGTCAATCCGTCCCCCCAACCCAAAAGTGATGACAACTTCAAGAAAACCGCGTTTGGCGGCTTCAGTAAGTGCAAGTTCCAGGTCGGTCTGGTCCTTTACTGGTGGAAAGCGCATTGTCTCTACGCCCTGTTCCAGGCAGTGCTTGAGGGCTTTCGGATCGATGGAATCCAAATCTCCCACCAACAAATCAGGGAGGAATCCGCGCGAAAGCAGGTGCAGCAAACCAGCATCTACCGCGATCAGGTAGTCATTGGCAGAAAACTTGAATTCTCCCTTTTTTGGATCGATACCGTTGGCAAAAAGAACCGCGCGTCGATCGCTCATAATCAAAACACCCTTCTCTGGGAAGGGTGTTGGATATTACCAATGCATCCCTTCGCCAGCATTATCTGGAGCAGGTTATGCGGGTCGGAGCATGATTGTGCTCCCTCTCAGCCGATGTCGGCTCCCCGTGTGTTTTTTTTAGTTTACCATAACAGACTGGCAATAACCTCATCATGTATAGAGGCATCCATTAACCAGTCTTTTTCTTAGTGTATTTTACCGCCTTCTGCCACGATATCCACGGGTGTGTCAATAATGGTTTGCACGGCAACTTCCAAAGCGCGGGTAATGTCATCAGAGGACATGGCTGGCGTGTTGGGGCGGGTTACTACCTGTTCGGGGATAAAGGGAACATGGATGAAACCGCCTCTGATACCGGGGAAATGCTTGTGGATGTGGTAGAGCACGCCATACATAATGTGGTTGCAGACGAAGGTGCCAGCTGTATTGGATACTGTAGACGGCAGGCCAGCTGCCCGAATGTTCTGCGCGATGGCCTTTATGGGCAGCATGGAGAAATAAGCAGGTTCGCCATCCGCAAAAATTGGCTGATCAATGGGCTGGTTGCCTTCATTATCAGCAATGCGGGCGTCATCCACATTGATGGCAACGCGTTCGGGGGTAACTTCAAATCGGCCGCCAGCTTGCCCAACGCAGAGGACGACATCTGGTTTTTCTGCTTCAATGGCGGCAGCTACTTTTTCGATTGACTTACCGAAAACAGTCGGTATCTCAAGTTTGACGATCTCAGCGTTGAAGAGGTCAGTGTTAATCTTTTTAACAGCCTCAAGTGCAGGGTTTACTTTGTCTCCGCCAAAGGGGTCGAACGCGGTAATCAGGATTTTCATGGCTTTTTCTCCGGTTGTCTGATGATGTTTTTGATCGTACTAATCGTTACTGTAAATTATAAGTCAATGAGTCTTCTATTCAAACAGAATTGAATAAAAATTCTGTAAAATAACGAATATCCTATATCATTTACCTTGTCGATCCACTCACTTCGCTATATACTTAAGGCAACTAAGATTTGGTCTCTCGGCAAGTATTAATCAGCCTTACTCACCTCCTTCAATGGTCATGAGTAAGTCTTTTGAAAACAGGATTTACATTGAATCATTTCATGCGCTACCAAATCGTTTTATCTGAAAACCCCGGGAAAGCCGAATCCGTGCTCGCGGTTGAATTATCCGGGTTCTTGGGCTTTCTTTCCCTATGTCTTGATTTTCCTATTGTCAGCAAAACTCTTCAGGCGAGTAAGGATCGCTTTGTGATTTCGATTATTAAGGCTGAAGAAGCTGGCCTTGAAAGTCATCCGGACAGCTTAATCCTTCGTGTGAATGACTTGCGCTCGGCAAAAAAACTGTTGAAGGTCCTAATTTTGAAACACCAACAGTTGCTGCAAACATTTACCAATCCGGATCAGCTTGCCAACATCGATTTTGCTTCAGACCACATTGCCGCACCAAGCCAGCAGCCCGTGGCCCCTTTGGGAGTTGACAGCTTTTTGCTGCAAGGCAATTATGTTCAGGATCTCAATGGTGATTTTCTGCCTGATAAAATTTTGGCAGGAATCACATTACCCTCCAATGCGGGTCGGGACTGCGTAGCCGCAGCCTGTAACATTGCGACTGTTTTGGGGGCACAAACCACCGCTTATGATTACCCGCTGCTGACTAAAAAGCGGTCACATCAAATGATCTTTAAACCTGGCCTCCGGAATGCTAAAGTTGAGATGAGGAATGGAAACATCATCTTCTCAGGTAAGGGGTTG
>WOZB01000284.1 GCA_011620445.1 Anaerolineaceae bacterium
CCAGGCCATTTTTCTTGGCGTCAGCAGGATTTTTAATATCGACCTTCTGGCCTTTGATCAAAATCTCGCCGGCATCCGGCGGGTACAGACCAAACAAAGTTTCCATCACTTCGGTTCGTCCGGCGCCCATCAGACCTGCTACACCTAGAATTTCGCCTTTGCGCAAGTTAAAAGAAATATTCTTAAATTTCCCCGCGCGGGACAGGTTCTTGACTTCCAGGACCGGTTCACCAATTTCCGCTTCGGGCTTGGGGAACATTTGAGTCAGTTCGCGGCCAACCATCATGGAAATGATGTCTTTCCTGGTCAATTCACCGATTTTCTTCGTATCAACGTATTCCCCATCACGCATGACTGTCACTTCATCAGCAATCGTGAAGATTTCGTTGAGTTTATGCGATATATAGATGATAGATACGCCTTTGCGAGTCAGTTTGCGAATGATGGTGTA
Source organism: Anaerolineaceae bacterium (assembly GCA_011620445.1). Lineage (GTDB taxonomy): Bacteria > Chloroflexota > Anaerolineae > Anaerolineales > Anaerolineaceae > Mesolinea. The sequence goes on from WOZB01000284.1 coordinate 452, forward strand.
GAGATGTTCAACTTCTCGCTCAGTAATAGCTGATGTCGGTTCATCCATAATGATGATTTCTGAGTCATAGGAGATCGCCTTGGCAATTTCAATCAACTGCATCTGAGCGATCGAGAGATTGACCATTTTCGTTTTGGGGTTAATTGGGATTTCCAGTTCAGTCAGCAGTTTTTCTGTGCGTTCATTTTGTTCTTTGTCACTGACGAATACCTTCTTCGCCAGGGGTTCACGTCCCAAGTAGATATTTTCCGCAACAGTCATGTGAGGGATGGAGGTCAGCTCCTGATGAATCATGGCGATCTTGTTATTTAAAGAATCATGCGGATTAGCAAAGGAGACTTCCTTGCCGTGGAGGATGATTTTACCGGCGTCTGCGGGTTGCAGACCGCCCAGGATTTTCATTATTGAGACACCAAATAAAAATTAGACATTTTTAGACATATTTGATATAATAAGAGAATGGATGATTTAAAAACCAACGCCAGGAACTTGTCTCAAGCTGAACAATATCTGATTCGGAAAAACATCGTCCGTCTGCTTAAAAAGGGCACCAAGCCTGATGAGATTGCAGCAATGCTTGACGTCAGCAGGAGCCTGGTCTATGCAACCAAGAAAGCCTACGGTGAGAAAGGCATCGAAGGAATCAAACCCGGGAAGCGTGGCCGCAGACACGGAGAGAAACGGATTCTCACACCGGAACAGGAACGGGCCATCATGCAGACAATTGTCGATAAAAATCCTGAGCAACTGAAGCTCAAATGCTGCTTATGGACACGTAAGGCTATCCGCGATTACATCCTGCGAGAATACAAGATCAATATGCCGTTAAGCACACTTGGCTATTATTTGGATCGCTGGGGATTCAGCATCCAGCGCCCGGTCAAGCGTGCGAATAAACAGGATGCTGTCCGCGTGAAGGCTTGGATGGAAGAAGAATACCCTGCCATTGCCGAAAAAGCTAAGGCAGAGAACGCTGAAATCTACTGGGGAGACGAAACCGCTCTGCAAAACACAGCCAATTACATCAAAGGCTATGCGCCGGTTGGGAAAACGCCTGTTTTGAAAGTGGAAGCCAAGAAACTGAAATTGAACATGCTGTCAGCAGTCTCAAACAAGGGCAAACTAAGATTCACCATTACGAAAGAGTCCGTCAATGCAGATATCCTGATCGATTTCATGAAGCGTTTGGTTAAAGACACAGGACGCAAAGTATTTCTGATTCTGGATAATCTTCGGGTCCATCACGCCAAAAAGGTGGCGGCATGGCTGGAAGGGCATCAGCAGGAAATCGAGCTGTTCTATCTGCCGCCATACTCACCGGAATATAATCCGGATGAATATTTGAACAGTGATTTGAAACGCGAGATGAGCAAAAAGCCGATCCCCAAGTCAGATCAGGAACTGAGCAGTAATGCTCGATCTGTTTTGAAGAAGGTTCAAATGAATCCCAAGAAGATCATCAGCTTTTTTGGTTCAAAGTTCACAAAGTATGCGATAGCATAGTCCGATATTTAATCGGCGGAGCAATAAGAACAAATCCAGCATGAGAACCTTACCTTTGGTGCCAGCTTTCAAAGAGAAGCTCCTGGCTGCCAAGGGAACATCAGGAAATCAATCGGAAACTCTGTGGCAGGTCCTATAGTAAAGACTATTTGGACTACATTTGTGTCAACGAACTGGGTGTCAGGCTTCGGCCGGGATACTTAACGACAGCTTTCCCCAAACTCCTAGAAGACAATGGACTCAGAAGGATACGCTTCCACGATCTTAGACATAGCTGCGCCAGCTTGCTGCTGGCAAACAACGTTCCGATGAAGCAGATCCAGGACTGGCTAGGCCACAGTGATTTTTCAACGACTGCCAATATCTATGCTCATCTGGATTACAATTCAAAGCTGTCATCGGCTCAGGCTATGATCGAGGGTCTGAATTTCGTCAGTGCTGGACAAAATGAGGGCGAATAACGGGATGCTGTCTGGATCAGATAAATCGAAAAACAAGTCTTTTCTGCACACACAGAAAAAAAGCGGCTTCCCTCAGAAACTGAGGAAAACCGCGGGTTTTCTGGCGGAGAAGGAGGGATTTGAACCCTCGCACCGGTTTAGCCGGTCTACTGCATTTCGAGTGCAGACCCTTCAGCCACTTGGGTACTTCTCCGTGTTATATCTCCAAACATCAGGTCTCAGATATCCCTCGGAAAAAGGAGAGAACTGATGGAGAGAACTACACTATAAAATTTTGTGATTGGACTGGTTAAACCAAGTCAAATCAATGATTTAGGCTTCTACATATCGCTTTCGCATTATGAATGCGGCGCCTTCGGCCACCAGCCATCTCTCCAGACATCAGCAGGATTATAGCGGAAGCAGTAGATCAAGTCAATTATTCACCGAAAAAGGTGTTTTGCCGAAAAAGGGACGGCGTCCCTTTTTTGACTGCAATGCAAAGTTGAGCAGGACGCCGGCTTGTTTGATGGCTTCGGGATCGAAGAGGAGCTGGATGATGCCGGTGAGGTCGCTTTGCTGGATGGCGCTTTCCATGCGGCGGTGGGCGATCGCGGGGCTGGCGGGGCTTAGAGTGTGGTCGGGATTGGCCAGTCCGCCGGGATGGGGGTTAGGTTCGCTGCTAAAGTAAAGCAAGGCTTGGTCGGGGTAACGATTGTCGTCGGCGATGACGAATGAGTCAAAATAGATCAGCAGAGTTTGCTCATCCCAGGCTTCTACACGCCGGATCTGATCGGCGTAGCGCAGATAAAAATGGGCTTTCTCAGGATGTTCGAGGCAATGGCTGCCGATCCTGGCCTTGTTACCCCAGCTGGAAAAAGCTTTCCGTTCGCGGCTATTTAGAATTTGCCAGACCGGGGAAGAACTGCCTGGTTCGCCGCAAGCCCGGTAGAAAACAACGTGGGCGTCTTGCTGGACGGTGTCGGACAGACCCTCCAGCTCAAGAAAGTGGCGCATGATCCGAGCCCGGTTTTCAGTGCTTGCGGCCAAAAATATGGGCTCAAGGTGATTGATCGCTTCGGCAAACAAGCTTGAGGTTCCAGCCCAGAACGTCTCGGCCAGAACACTGCGGCCAAAAGCCCAGTCTGGATTGATGGCATAAAGGGCCAGGATCGCTTTTAAACTGGATTCTCTCTGCGCCAAATGAGCAACCAAGCGCCGGCTGGTTGACTGACCATGGATTTCGACCAGGGTGGTGATCAACGGGAGGCGTGCATGGACGGGCGGTTTGCTGCCGGCTTGCTTGATTTGGAGAATTCCGCACAGAACCGTCAAAGCTTTGCTGAGCAGTGGGTTGGGAAAATGCTGTTGCCAGAGGACCCAGGCTTTGGGGTAGAGGGAGGGGCAAGCGCGTTCGCGCAGGATGATGAGCAGGCGGTCGATGGTCTTGGCCGGCATTTCTGCCGCATCAGGCAAAGCCAGGGCGGGGAAAATCAGATGGACCGTACGGATGGGCAGATGTTTGGCCAAGTGGATGGCTTCCGCGGTTGTGCGTGTTTCCTGTACCAGGTCGAGCAACTGCCTGATCTCGTCAGGCGAATCCGCCTGGATTGCTTCAGCAGGTCGCGGGAAGCGAGTCGCAATTCTCCGGCGGCTTTGCTCGAGATGACTCGGATGCTGCTGGAAACGCGAGACTCTTGGCATGTCAGACTGGGCCGGCTCACTCATCGGAAATTGGTGTTCTGGCGCAGCACGGCTGGCAAAGCTTCCACGGCATCGCGGATTTCTGCGGTCGCGTAGGCGAGTCGCTCGACGATATCCGCCAAGCCTTGATCCATCTGGTCCATGGTTCGGGTCACATAGGCCTCAGA
>WOZB01000038.1 GCA_011620445.1 Anaerolineaceae bacterium
AAGAATTGCCAGCGAAGGTTTGAGGAATTACGCTCTTTCTCCACAGCTGATGAACCGCATCCATGCCCTGAGTGCGGCAGTCTCAATAGCGTCAGACAGCTTTCAAAGGTAAACGCGATCTCAGACGGGAAGAGCTTGGATAGTGGGCATAGTTGCAGCAATTGTCATTCGGGCAGTTGCGCAAGTTGCGGAGGATAGTCAGTGAAAAATATATACCAAGACAAGTTAGCCCTGATTACAGGGGGTTCGAGCGGTATCGGTTTCGAGGTGGTCAAGAATCTTTATAAGCAGGGCTGTTCCATAATTATCCTTGCAAGAAATAAAGAGAAACTTGATCTTGCCAAAACAACTCTGACTTCACAAAATAGCGGTTTGGATCAACATGTCTGGACTTACAGTGTTGATGTGGCTGATTTTGTTGCAGTACAGATGGCGGCCGACGAGATTATTGCCACCATCGGGGTTCCGGATTTTATTTTCAATTGTGCTGGCGTTGCCAGACCAGGTTATGTGGAAGAGTTGCCCATTGAAGTTTATAAATGGACCATGGATATCGATTATCACGGTACTGTGCATGTAACCAAGGCTTTCCTGCCGGCCTTAATCAAACGAGGTTCTGGTCACATTATTAACATCTCTTCCTTGGCTGGTGTGATAGGTGTATTTGGCTATACTGCTTATTCCGGTGCAAAATTCGCTGTCCGTGGTTTTACGGACACCTTGAGGGCTGAACTTAAACCAAAAGGAATCCAAGTTTCGATTGTTTTCCCACCGGACACGGATACACCACAGCTGACATGGGAAAGTCAATATAAACCTCCTGAGACAGCCATTCTGGCTGGTTCTGATAAACCCTTACACGCTGCGGATGTGGCAAAAACTATCCTCAAGGACGTCGCCCGAAATAAATATGTCATCGTTCCCGGATCGAACGCCAAGCTTATGTATAATTTGGCAACACATCTCGGCGGATCAATGTATCCAATTATGGATATATTAGTTAAAGATGCGATAATTAAATCCAATACTACGCGCAAACCTACGATATAAACCCGTCATTACATAGATATTAATGAATATCGACCAGGTTATCGCAAGTTGGGAAAAAGATCCTGAAATTTCAGGCAATCTGACAAGTTGGGTACGGACTACGCCTAAGCAGGCTGACTTTAGCGGCTTTCCGCAAAATCTGGAAACTATTCTTACCCAAAACTTGCTGGCTGAAGGAATCCACGCCCTTTATTCTCACCAGGCAAAAGCATACGACCTTTTGAAGCAAGGCAAAAATCTGGTGATCGCCACTGGTACGGCCAGCGGTAAGACCCTCTGCTATAACCTTCCTGTGCTGGACACGCTTATCAAAGATAGTGCTGGTACCGCACTATATCTTTTTCCAACAAAAGCCTTGGCACAGGACCAGGTGAAGCATATTCAAAATTTAATTGGCAGTCAAACCCCAACTGACATCATACGTGTGGGCATGTATGATGGCGACACCCCAACAGCTCATAGGTCTGACATCCGGAAAAACGCAAACATCCTGATTACGAACCCTGATATGCTGCACCAGGGAATTCTTCCGCATCATACCAACTGGAAGCGCTTCCTGAGCGGTTTGCGTTACGTTGTCATTGACGAAATGCATACTTACCGTGGTGTGTTTGGTTCGCATATAGCCAATGTCATCCGCCGGCTCAAAAGAATTGCTGCTTTTTATGGTGCCTTTCCCCAATTCGTTCTGACCTCAGCCACGATCGGCAATCCGGAAGAGCTTAGCCGCAAGCTAATTGAGATGCCGGTTTCGGTTCTCAGGGAGGATGGATCACCCCACGGTGAGAAAAATTTCCTGATATACAATCCGCCTCTCGTCAATGAGCAACTCGGCATCCGCAAAAGCGTGCTTCAAACCAGCATAAACCTCTCCAAACAGCTCCTTGCCGCTGGCAGGCAGAGCCTCATTTTTGCCCGCACGCGCCGCACGGTTGAGATGATTCTCACTTACCTGCAAGATGACGTTGACCAATCAACCCGAAAGCTAATCCGAGGTTACCGCTCAGGTTACCTCAAAGCCGACCGACGCGAAATTGAAAATGGCTTCAAGAGCGGCAAGATTCGCCTGGTTGTGGCTACATCAGCCTTGGAACTCGGCATTGATATCGGGGAACTCGAGAGTGTTCTGATGACCGGTTATCCGGGCTCTATTGCCCGCACCCTGCAACAGGCTGGCCGTGCAGGCAGAAAGCTGCAAAGTTCATTGGCTATGCTGTTGGCTGCTCCCGATGCCATGGACCAATATCTTGCACATCACCCAGAGTACCTGACAGAACGCAATCCTGAGGCGGTACTTATTGACCCGGACAATCTGAGCATTTTGCTTCAGCATTTGCGCTGTGCCTGTTTTGAACTGCCCATGAGCCTTGGAGACCGTTTTGGCCAAGCCCCACAGGATTTGATTGAGAATCTCCTTGAAGTGCTGGTCGCCAACGATCTGCTGCTGAAGCAGTCTGGCAAATATTTTTGGGTGGCGGACCAATACCCTTCGGCCGAGGTGAGCTTGCGCTCAAGTTCTACCGCAATTGTTACCTTGCGAAATGTACATTCTGAGGGCTCCGAAATCATAGGAGAGATTGACGCATCAAGTGCATCCTGGCTGGTACATCCCGAAGCTATCTATTTGCACGAAGGTGAGTCTTATTATGTGGAAAAGCTTGACCTGGAACAGGGGATTTGCGAGCTTTCCCAACGGCAAAGCGAGTATTACACCATCCCTGCCATGGAAACGACCATTGAAGCTTTTCAAGCACGGGCTTCACAGGATTACAAGGATTGGGGCAAAGCTTTAGGTGACATCAGGCTTTTGATGCAGATCAATGGATACCGCAAATACCGCTGGCTCAGTAATGAAATTATCGGGCATGGAATTGTTAATCTGCCTCCGCATCATCTTGAAACCATAGGTTTTTGGATCAAGCTTGGAGAGGGAACTATTGAAGCTCTTCGCGGAGAAGGGCTATGGCTTTCAGATGCCAACGATTATGGTGCCATCTGGCCCGGACTCAGGCAAAAAATTCTGGTCAGGGATGGCTTTGCCTGCCGAGGTTGCGGGGCCCGGCCCGACCCTTCGCAGCTGCACATCCATCATATACAGCCATTTAAGACCTTCCAGGATCCTGTAATGGCCAATGCAGCTTCAAACCTGGTTACTTTGTGCCATAGCTGCCATCAACAAGCTGAATTGTCGGTACGCGTCCGCAGCGGGTTAGCCGGTGCGGGGTATGCGCTTCGCAACCTGGCACCATTACTCGTAATGTGCGATCATGAGGATTTAGCCACTTTGACAGAAAGCAAATCGGTGCTCAACGACGGCAGCCCAGCCATCCTCATTTATGACAAGATTCCTGGCGGAATTGGCCTTTCACAACGCCTGTTTGAGCAGCATCAGACCCTCTTTCAGGGGGCTCTGGAAATGGTGAGTGAATGCCCCTGCCAGGATGGCTGCCCGGCTTGTGTTGGCCCTATGGGTGAAGAAGGTTTTGGAGGCAAAGCCCATGCTTTGGCCTTACTCAGGAGCTTGTTGTGAACGATTGGGGTGACCTGACTGAAAGATTGAAGCGTATGGGGGTCAAATTGGGTTCAGACCGGAAACCAATTTCGAAGGCAAGTAGAAAAATTCCCATTGATCGGGCCGTTCATGGTCGCTTTTTGGAAACACCTTCTGGACCTGTATTCTCTTCCGATCATACGTACCCGGCAGAATTTCGTCAGGGGAGAGCACAAATCAAACCAATAAATTCCATTTCGCGCCTGGCCAAGTGGGCAAAAATGGAGCCTTTCGAATTAACGGACTATGAGAATTTTGTATTCATTGACACAGAAACGACCGGCCTCTCCGGGGGCACCGGCACGATGGCTTTTATGGTCGGCGCTGCCAGATTTGTAAACGGCGCGTTAGAGCTGGAACAGTTTTTTCTTCAAAATCCAGCAGAAGAACAGGCACTACTGACCGCGCTTAGCAACTTTTGCGGAGAGATGAAAGCTGTGGTCAGCTATAACGGAAAAGCTTTCGACCTTCCTATTCTTAATACACGCTATGTTTTAAATGCATTGAGCAGCCCATTTGAAGGCCTTCCACATTTTGACCTGCTGCCCATTACCCGCAGGGTCTGGAAAGCCCGACTGGACCAATGCAACCTCGGAAATGTTGAACATCACATCCTTGGTTTGGACCGCGACCCTGATGAAGTG
>WOZB01000294.1 GCA_011620445.1 Anaerolineaceae bacterium
ACATAATAGATAGAAAACAGGAGAACGATTGCTCCAGTAAAAAGTAAAGCTTTTGGATCAGAAAAGAGAATAACAATCAGACAGGTGAATGAAGCGACAATCGGTGTCAATGGGAAGAGAGGCGCCTTGAAAGGCCGGTGCAAATAGGGGTACTTGCGGTGCAGCTGGATCATCGCGAGATTTGAAAAGAAAAGTACAAATAAATAACCGGCAGAAGTGATGTAACTCAAAAAGTCCACCACGCCAACACTGGTGATCAATATGGAAACCACACCAATAAAAATGATGGCCACAAAGGGCACCCTGACCCAATTGAGACGGGAAAGGACATTTGGCCAGGCACCATCGCGGCTGAGGGTGAAACTCTCCCGCGTGGCCGAAAGCATGGCAGAATTGACCGAGGTCAGCGAGCCAACCATACCTGCAATGCCGACCAAAACAATACCATAACTGGGGAAAAATTTACGTACCGTATCAGAAATGGCCGTGGAAGAACCAGCCAATTCAGTATAGGGAAGAGTGCCCAAGGCAACGGCCGTAGAAAGAGCGTAGATGAGGGTAATGATCGCCAGGCTGACCAAAATGGCAATCGGAATATTTTTGGTTGGGTTTTTGATTTCTTCGGCGTCGTCGGCAATAACTTCAAAACCTACGTAGGCCGCGTAAATCAAAGCCAGGGTCCGCAACATGATGCCAAGATTGGTGAACAGATTATCTGATACAAACCAACGGCCGTTTGGCAGTAGAGTCTGCGGGTGGAAGCCATTGGGCGACACAAAACCGCCAATGATATAAATCAGAAAGGCGATCACCAAGCCTGCTCCCATTACCAACTGCAAATTGCCAACCTTGGTGACCCCCAGGATGTTAAGGATGGTAAAGATGAGGATGACCCCAATAGCCACCGGAACAATGGGCAAACCTCGGATAAATACCGAGGCAGAGTAAGCAAAGCCAACCGCGGAAAGCGCTGTATAAAAGGTGGAAGAGATACTATCCATGGAGCCAACCAGGAAAGCCAGCAAACCCTTGCCCCAGGCTTCACGCACATAGGTCATTGCCCCACCCGTCTCAGGGTAGGTGGTAGCCAGCTCACAGTAGTTGAGAGCAATTGCAAAGCTCAAAACACCGCCGAGGATGACAGCCAAAACAGCGGCTGGCCCGGCAATGGCGGCTGAATGGCCAGTGAGCACGAAAATTTCCATTCCCAAGGTGCCGGCAGTTCCCAGCATGATGGTTTGCACAAGACTAAATTGTCGCTTGAGTGTTCGTTTTGGCATATAACCTTCTTAGTTTTCAGGTTTTGGTCGAACCTCAGGATTATAAATCTGTTCAATGATTTCGCTGAGCTGACTTTAAAACCAAAGAGGCTCGCCAGGAGCCTCTTTGTCATCAATAATAGAAGTCTCAGGCCGGTATTTTTAAGAATTTAGCCAGTGGCCGCTTTACAATCTCGGTCACTACCAGGTAGGCCAGGGCGATACCAAGGATAATCGCAAGGTGGCTCCAGCTTGGCAGCACAAACTGGAAGAAGTCGCGGGTGAACGGGATAAGCGGAATAGCCACGGTCAAAATCATGGCACTGTAAGAGAGGATCTGGATGAGTTTTGAGGGTAAACCGGATTTCCAAAGCGGTTTGAAAGAACGGATGGAGAAGATCAGCAAAAGTTCTGTGAGGACGCTGCCAATGTACCAGTTGGTCTGCAGAACCGCCGGAGAGATGCGGTAGAACAAGGAAAAGTAGAGAAAATCAAAGACCGTACTGACCAAGCCTAAGGTCATAAAGGTGATGTAAAGCGATCTGAAGTCGTACTTTTGGGGCTGTGCAATCTCATCATCCGAGACTCTGTCGAACGCGATCGCCATCATCGGGAAATCCGAGAGCAGGTTGAGCAGCAGCAGCTGCTTGGGCAGCATGGGCAAGAAACTGATCAAAAGAGAACCCATTGCAACAGAGAAGAAATTACCAAAATTCGAGATGAGGGTTGCCCGGATGTATTTGAGGGTGTTAACGTGTGTGGTGCGCCCGATGCGGATACCGTCAATAATAACGTGCAGATCGCTATCCAGCAGCACAATATCTGCCGTTTCACGCGCCACGTCGGAAGCGGATTCCACCACCATTGAAACGTTGGCTGCCTTGAGCGCCGGGGCATCATTGATACCCTCACCCAAGTATCCAACGCTATACTGCTCCTTGAGCAGATTGATCAGGTCCAGCTTTTCCTCCGGAGTTGTGCGCGCGAAAACGCGGATATGTCCGATGCGGTCATGTATTTCGATCACCGGCAATTTGAAAAATTCGTGAGCTTCAATGACCTCATCATCCTGCGTGACCAGGCCGGCATCGCGCCCAACCGCTTTAGCCACCATCAGCGAATCACCAGTGATAATCGTGATCCTGACATTTAAAGCCTTAGCTGCCTCAATTGTTGCTTTGGTTGAAGCCTTCAGGCGATCTTCAAAAGAGACAAAGCCCGCAAATTTCGGTCCATTGCCATCATCATAGCTGGTGCCCAGCACGCGGTGGCCGAGGCTTTCTTCGGAGTCTATCCACCCTTGAATTTGCTCACGATCGACAAGACCCAATTTGATGAAGTATTCCGGGCTGCCGCGACGGATATGCAATTCCTGCCCCTGGGTATTTTTAACAAAGGCGCCATTGCTCCGCAGGGTGGGGTCAAAAGCTTCTTCCTGGGTAAGCTGATATTGGTCGACAATGCGGCGTTGTTCCTGGTTTATGGCAGCATCTACTGCCCGGTCAAAGGGCTCGGGGACAGCTTTATTCAGGTTTATGGCGGCCAGGCGTGCCAGCACCATCGGGTCAAAAGACGAGTTTGGATCTTGATAGGAATTCTGATAATAGAGCTTATTCTCGGTGATTGTGCCGGTCTTATCCGTACAGAGCAGGTTCACACTGCCAAGGTCCTGCACGGAAGTGAGGCGCTTGACAATCACTTTCTCTTTTGACATGTCCAATGCCCCGCGTGAGAGAGTAAAAGTAAGCACTAGCGGTAAGGCTTCGGGGATAACCGATACTGCCAGGGCAATGGAGAAAATCAGCAGCTCAGGGATATCCACCCCTGTGCCGTCAATTAGGATGTTGGCAATAATCAGGAAGGCCATCACGATCATGGTGACCCGCAATATAAACTTGGAAATGCGGTCCACACCTTTGGTAAGGTCGCTTTCCGCCTGCACTGCTGAGGCCGTTTTGGCAATGCTGGCCAGGCGGGTGTGCGTGCCAGTAGCGGTCACTTCTGCCAGGGCATTGCCGCTAATGATATTGACACCCTGTAAGAGGGTGTGCTGGGATTCTGTTGAGTCCGCTGAGTTCTCAGAGGGGGTTTTGATGACGGGTAAGCTTTCGCCGGTGAAGGTTGATTCGTCCACCATCAGGTTGAGAGCTTGCCGGATTACAGCATCGGCAGGGACGATGTCGCCCGATTCCAGCTTAAGGATATCCCCCGGAACCAGTTGATCGGTAGCCAGATCGAGGCTTTGGCCTTCACGCACTACCGTGATGGTCTTGACTAAAAAGGATTTGAGCTTGTCGGCGGCGTCGTTGGCCTTGTATTCCTGGTAAATATTCAGAAAAGTGCCCAGGAGGACGAAAAAGAAGATGAAAGCAGAGTCTATCGGTTCGCCAAGCAAAATGGTGATGATGGCTGCTGCTATCAGAAGTAAATTAAAAATGCCCGCAAATTGACGCAGAATCAATTTGAGGAGGCGATTTTTCGGCTCCGGGATGGCGTTTAGGCCAAATTCCTTTTGTCGCTTAGTAACTTCAGCTTGTGTAAGACCATTCAATGATGTCATAGTTACCTCGGGGGATCAGAATATGATTGATTTTAACACCATCCGGGTGGTAATTTCCACGGTGAGTCCTGCCTGCCATCCGGGCTGCAGGGCTTATAATTTTTAGTATGGAAAGTTTGCAGTTGCATCCGGACCGGTATCTCTCCAGTGAGCCATCTGTACGCAGGTTAGCCCTTGAAATCTACGAAAGTATCCGGGAATTACCTATCATTTCACCGCATAGCCATGTAGATCCGCAACTTTTTGTAGACCCGCAGCAGCGTTTTGGCAACCCAACGGAACTATTCATCACTCCGGACCACTACGTGTTTCGCATACTGTACTCACAGGGAATTCCATTGGAAGCCCTGGGCATCCCGCCTCGGGTAGTGGGTGGGGAAGGCGTGGAAGCAGATCCTCAAAAAGTCTGGAAGCTTTTCTGC
>WOZB01000193.1 GCA_011620445.1 Anaerolineaceae bacterium
GCATTCCCGCAGACCTTCCACTGCCCAATCCCATTCTTGTTGGGTTGGGCCAATCATGGTGGTGTTGCTGAGGCCCTGGAAGAAGGGTCCACTGAACACTTTTGCGCCCATATCCCGTGTTTTGTGCACGCCCAGTTTGATGCGGTCAATGGCGTAGCGGCGCTTAGCGGGGTCCTCGCCAATCATATCTCCATCAGTCACGGGGAAGAGGTCCAGACATTGGGGCTCCATGTCCAGTTCAATAGCCTTTGCGCCAAACTTCTGAATTTCGGAGCTATCCAGCCCGCCAATCATTACTTCAAAGGCGTCAAAACCCCATTGCTTAAGCTGTTCCATGCGTGGTTCGAGTTCAGCAAATTTTGGATCAAAAGTGTAGAGCATTAAGTTCATACCAATTTTCATTTTCATCCTCCGCTAAGTGTTCTTAATTTCCGATTTCTTCTGCAGTTAATTAATTGAAAGGATTTTCTCCCTGGTAAGGCAGTTCTTTGGGTTGGTTATAAGCAATATCGGCAACGCCCAGATACTGGAAGACCGAAAAGAGTGTTTTTCCCCAGTGACCAAAAGCAACCGCGCTGTGGTGCGGGTAATGTTTTGCCAACAAAACATTGCGGTAAAAGCGTTCCATTTCTGGGACCGCAAATACGCCAATGCTGCCAAAGGAATGGGTAGCAGCGGGCAGCACTTCACCTTCTGCAACGTAGGCTTTCAGGTGGGAATCTGGCGTGCTCTGCAACCTGAAGAGCGTGATGGGGCCGTCGATGATGTCGCCTTCGAGCGTGCCTCGGGTGATATCAGGTTCTTTATCTGGTTCCAGCCCTCGGTGCATGATCAGTTGGTATTTCATAGCGCCGTTCTTGATGCGGCAAATGGGTGTATTGCCACAATGGAAACCCATAAAGGTTTCATTAAGACGGTAGGGGTGGTTATCCTTGATTTCCTGTTCGTAGAGGTCCGAGGGAACCGTGTTGTTAATATCCAACAAGGTAACTGATTGGTCACTGATGCAGGTACCTATATATTCAGATAGGGCGCCATAAATATCCACCTCGCAGGAGACAGGAATGCCCATGGCAGTCAGGCGGGAGTTGACATAGCAGGGTACAAAACCAAATTCGGTCTGGAAGGCCGGCCAGCACTTGTTGGCGAAGATAGCATAACGGCAGCTTCCGCGATGGGTTTCGTAGATATCCATCAGTGTCAGTTCATACTGCGCCAGCTTTGGCAGAATTTTGGCCATGAGGTTGCCTTTGCCAAGCTCATCGGTCATTTCCTGGATTTTTGCCGGGATGCGAGAGTCATCTGCGTGTTTATGGTACTCTACCAAGAGATCAAGTTCGGAATTTTCCTCAATTTCGACACCCAGATCAAACAGGTTTTTGATAGGAGCATTGCAAGCCAAAAAGTCCTGTGGGCGGGGGCCGAATGAAATGACTTTCAGGCTTTTCAGGCCTAAGACTGCGCGGGCGATGGGCATAAATTCCGCGATCATCTGGGCAACCGAGTCGGCAGTGCCAACCGGATAAGATGGGATGTAGCCCTTTAGGTTGCGCAGATCGAGATTATATGAACAGTTCAGCATGCCACAGTATGCATCGCCGCGGTCGGCCGCCAGAACGCCGATGTTCTCTTCAGCGGCAGCCACAAACATGATTGGGCCATTGAACCACTTGGCCAGCAAGGTCTCGGCCGTTTCGGGTCCAAAGTTGCCCAGGAATACAACCAGAGCGTTAACCCCATGCGAATGCACGTCATCGATTGCTTTGAGCATGTCGTTTTCGTTGGTGACAACGACTGGGCATTCGTATAGATGGCCATACTTTTCTGCATATTTTTTGACGACACGTTGCCGCCGGGTGGCTGCCATGCTTGAGGGAAAACAATCGCGACTTACCGCAACAATGCCCAAATTTACGTCAGGAATATTAATCACATATCCTCCTTGAAAGAAATCTCCGCAAGCAAGAATTCCCAAAAATTACCACAGGAGACTGTCAGAAACATCTTTTGATGAGTATTATTGCTAATCTTGAGCCCCTAATGTTCATTGGCTGCCGCAACTGACAGCCAATGAATTTACTTAGGAAAACTAATTAACAATCATCCACCTTGGATGGCAATATTTACCCTTAAAACTGGGTAAATGCGGGCATTTCGATAATTTTGCCGCCCTGCATGGCAGATTCATGGGCCAAAATACCTGCAACACTCCAGTTGGCTGCTACCGCAGCGCTGACATGAGATTTGCGACCTTCCAGGATGGCGGTGATGAATTCGCGAACCAGGTGCGGATGGGATCCGCCGTGGCCACTGCCCTGGATGAAGGAAACGTGATGCTCATCAACAATGTGATGCTTCAGCGAGAAGTCAGCAATATCAGCGGGCAACATCTCATTGGTATCGGGCACAACAAGGCGTTCAGCGTCTTCATAGCCGGTGAAGAAAGCTGGACCTTCGTCAACCAGCTGTTCCCATTCAAAGGAACTCTGGGAACCGTAGAAGTCAAAGCTTTCACGGTACTGGCGGATGGTATCAAAGAGGGAACGGGTCACTTCGCCGGCTACATCGGAACCTTCAAAGGTAACCTGCATGGATTCAACGGCAAAGGGAGAGTTATAGCGTTTGATGTAGTCTTCATTAATGCGGCCGGAGCCCAGGCAGCGCACAGTATTTACCGGTTTACGCAGGATCTCTGACAGCGGCCCGAGGGCATGGGTGGCATAGTACATGGGGGGTAAGCCATACCAGTATTCTGGCCAGCCGGGCAGTGACATGTTCTGTTGGTGGGAACCGCGCAGGAACTGCAGGCGGCCAATCTTACCCTCATCATAGAGCTTCTTGAAATACAGGAACTCGCGGGTGTAAACCGAGGTCTCCATCATCATGTAGACTTTGCCGGTTTCTTTCTCCAGGCGGACGATTTCTTCGCATTCTTCAACCGTAACGGCCATCGGGACTGTTGAGGCAACATGCTTGCCGGCCTTCAATGCTTCAATACTCATCCAGGCATGATCGTTAATCTGCGTATTGATATGGACTGCATCGATATCAGGGTCCTTCAGCAGTTCTTTGTAATCGGTGTAGCGTTTTTCGATACCGAACTGGTCCGCTGCTTCATTTAGCTTTTTCGCATCCCGTCGGCATACTGCCACGCAGTCTGTTTTGTCGTACTTCTGGTAAATTGGGATAAATTCCGCTCCAAAACCGAGCCCAACTACTGCTACATTTACTTTTTTCATCTATCTTTCTCCTTATTTTGATTAATGGTTACTGACCAATCAACAACTAATTAAGAAAAATGTTCTTTCTATTTCTTCTCGTCAACATGAGCGTAATGCCGAGGAAGATAAGAAGGAAAATGCCTTTGATGATGTCTTGCGAGTAGACCAAAACACCCACCAGGTTCAGGAGGTTTTCGAGCGAAGCCATAATGAAGGCGCCGAGTAAGGTGCCGTACACGTTACCTTCGCCACCTTTGATATTAGTTCCGCCAAGAATCACAGCCGCGATCGAAGCAATCTGGAATGTACCAGTAGAAGTGGCGTTGGAATATTGAAGTCTGAATTCCAGTAGGATTGCCGCGATGCCACAGAGAAAACCCGCAGCTGTGTAGACCAGGAACTTGATTCTTTTTGTGTTAATCCCAGACATTCTGGCAGCCAATTCCTTACCGCCGGTGTAGTAAATATTTTTGCCAACGCGGGAGAAGGCAAGTAGAAACATCACTATGAGGGAAATGAAGACCCAGAGAAAGGTTGGGAAGAGCCGGCCGATCAAATCAGTCAGGTGCCAACTATTCTTCATGAAATCAACAACGCCATTGTAGTGCATGTTTTGGGCCTGGCTTAGGACCAGGGCAAGGGACTGAAAAACCATGTAGGTACCAAGAGTCAACATGAAGGGGGGAACCTTTGTGCGCGAGACAAGAAGGCCGTTGATTGCACCGCAGAGGGTAGTTCCCAAGATGGTCAGGATCATAATCACAGGAGCCGGCAGGCTGCTATTCATTAGCAGCAGGGAGGTGATGGCATAACCCACGGCAACGATGCCGCTGACGCTCAAATCCATGCCGCCGGTCAGGATTACAAGCATTTGACCAAGAGAAATGATACCAATCGCAGCGGCGCGTTCGCCCACATTAAGGAGATTGTCACCTGTAAGGAAGTCGCCTTTGGTGATGATCACCCCCACAATGAT
>WOZB01000149.1 GCA_011620445.1 Anaerolineaceae bacterium
GTGTAATCGAAGCGGCCTCTTTCAACATTGGGGTTTTGCAGGATATTCGCTACGGTCCAGTCCCTGAATAAATCCACGCCGGTATAAGGCTGGTCGGTGCTTGGATTAAGGATGTTGAGATCCTGCATCACTTTGGTCACACTCGCCAGGCCGTTTTCCTTTTCGGCAACAAGGGCTTTGGTGGCATCCTCGCCAAAACGGTCGAGGAAGTAAACCACGAACAGGTACGCTGAGCCGTAATGCGGACCGTTCAAGCCGACATCTTCACCCCAATCTGTCAATTGCAGGTCGGGTTCATAAGCAAACTCATAGTCAAAGCCCCCGGCATCCAGACCGTTCACATGTTCAGCCAGCATGGAAAAACCTTCATTCATCCAGGTTTCTTCATTTTTATCCTGATACCAATGGATCATGTGCTGAAATTCGTGCGCCATCGTGCCGTGCAAGTAATCTTCGTCCAGCCCCACGTTATCGGCATTGATAAGGAACATTTCATGCGCGTTGGAATAAGGGTGGGCATCCGGGTGCAGTTCATCGGCCGAGGAGAAATAACCGGCCAGGTTGTAACCGAGGCCGCCAGCATAGAGCACATAGATGCGCGGGTCGCCATCCACACCTGGGTTCCATTCCGTCCCAAAAAATTCGCGATTGGTGGGGATGTACTTCTTATCAAACTGACCTGCCACCTCTTTTAGGTCAATTTCCTTGTATTGCACATCATCCTGGATCCAAAAGTAAATATTCTCACCGACATAGCGCAGAGTAGCATCGATCTTGAAATTTTCATTCGTGTCCACGTTGGTGACCCAGAAGCGCTTTTTGGCACCGGTGGCATAAGGGGCGTCTGTGTCAATAAATTGGCTTGGGACGTCCAGCTTTCCGCCCAGCCGATTGGCCAGGTCGATGGGGTCATTGCTGGGGATGATAACTTCCTGCAGGGTTTTCAAAGTCTGCTCCGCCCGGTCCAGAATGCTTCTATCATTCGGCAGGAACGGCTCTGAATTTTGGGTAGCGGCCGGAGGTGGGGTTGGGAAGATGCTCTGGGGGGTTGCCAGCCAATCGGTTTGGGGGACCTGGGTCGCTAATGGCAGGTTCGTGCCCGGCGTTTCAGTTTCCATCACTTGCGGCAGCCAGCGGTACACGCCGATGCCTATGATAAGGCAACAGCAACAGAATACGGTCAAAACGCCCAATACTATGGCGATGATGATCCAGGAGCGGGATTTGTTATTTTCCATCTTTTTCCTCGGCCTTTGATGCGTACTCCTTGCTTTTGTGGATGCTAAAGAATGTTTGGAATACTCGAAGGTTCAGGCAATTATAAGGTGAACTGGCAATAAACTAAAATGATTGTAAACCCGGTTCAGAGATGTCACGGTATAGACTCTTGATTGAGCCGCTCAGCAAAGTGTTAAAATCAGGGCATGTTCAGGCAAACCCGGTCAATCAACCGTTGGCTTAGCGTTGCTTTTGTCTTACTGATTTGCGCACTTCTGCTTGGCGCGGGAAGTGTTTTAACCGTCGACAGGAATGATCAGATCAGGCGCTACTCCCGCGGGTACGAGTTTGATTACCTGGAATGGGAACTGGGGGCCTTTTTCAGGAAGGCCGTCCAGGCAGCCACCAGGGCAGAGAAACTATTGACTTTCGAACAACAGACGCGGGTGGTGAACAATTACTTCCTTACAGTCGGTGAGCAAAACCAGCTTGAAATCGAGCTCAGGAATGCTTTGGCATCGCCCAATGCAGAGGATAATCTGAAGGTGCCTGGGCTTAAGCAAGCTCTGGATGAGAAAAACCGGGAACTGAAAGTACTCACCGAGATAACTGAACCTATCCTCCAGAACCAAACAGAACTGACGCTGGCAAAACTTGGGTTTGGCTTGGGCGGCCAGGTGCTGCCGCCGGTTCTTTACCATGTCAGCGAGACGCCTATGAACTTAATCGTCTCACCAAGAACAGAAATCTCGACCATTTTTGAGATCAACCTGCAACCCGGCATGGATGTTTTGGAAAGGGAGAAGATAGAGAGCGGCATATTCAGGGATTTTTCGCTGGCTGCCCTTGTTGAGCCAATCGGTGGTTTGGGTGCCTACCCAAGCATGGTGATGCAATCCAGCGACATCGTCTGGCTGCTGGATACAGTTGCCCACGAATGGACACACAACTGGTTGACCTTTCACAGCCTGGGCATGCGCTACTTCAATTCCGACGATCTGCGCACCATCAATGAAACCACTGCTTCCATCAGCGGTAAGGAAATCAGTCGGGAAACACTCAAGACCTGGTATCCGCAGCACTTGCCCGCTGAAGAAAGCGAACAATCTTCAAATTCAAGGAAACCTGTCATCCCTGAAAATGAGAGCTTTAGTTTTCGCAAGGAAATGCATACCACGCGCGTGCGCGTGGATGCGCTGCTGGCGGAGGGAAAAGTGGAGGAAGCAGAAGCCTATATGGAAAGCCGGCGCGTCTTTTTATGGGAACGCGGCTACCATTTGCGCAAAATCAACCAGGCATATTTTGCCTTCTACGGTTCCTATAACGATGTTCCGGGCGGCGGGGCAGCCGGAGATGACCCGGTGGGGCCGGTTGTGCAGCGCTATCGCAAGCAATTTGCCGACTTACATCGTTTTATGGTCAGTATTGCCTCGGTCAAATCTTTTAGCGAGCTCCAAGACCGGCTGAACTGATACCTTAAGAAAATATGGCAGCGCTTAAGCGCTTAAGCTATAATCACGGAATGAAAAACAGCCACTTTGTTTTCGGTGAAGCCCAGACATACCCTCTCATCATTGTCATTTCAGGTCCCTCCGGCATTGGCAAAGATGCTGTAGTTGGGCTGCTCCAAAATACCAACCAAAACACCCACTTTGTGATTACCTTCAATTCCCGCAAGCCCCGCAAAGACGAGGTGGATGGCAAAGACTATTTCTTTGTCAGCAGGGAGGTATTTGAAGGCATGATTGCCAGGGATGAACTGCTGGAGCATGCCCGGGTCTACTCGGACTACAAAGGCATTCCAAAATCCCAGGTGCGCGAAGCTCTCGAGTCGGGCAAAGATGTAGTATTGCGTTTGGATGTGCAAGGTGCCATGACTGTAAAGCGCTTAATCCCTGACGCGGTACTGATCTTCCTGACAGCTTCCTCAAAACAAGAATGGACCAATCGCTTGCAAGCTCGCCGCTCTGAAAGCCCCGAAGAGTTTGCCTTGCGCTTGCGCATTGCCGAGGATGAGTATTCTCATTTGGATGAGTTCGATTACCTGGTGGTTAATTCCGATAAACATCTTGAGAAAACCATCGAAGATATCCAGGCGATCATCCGCAGCGAACACCTGCGCACAAAACCTAGAAAAGCCACTTTATGAATTTTGAAAACGAACCTACCAAGCCCGGCGATGAACCTTTGGGCAAGACTGATCCTGCTGGAAATTCAAGCCCCACTCCGCAAGCCGAACCGGACAGGCCGAAAATACCCCCCAAGCCGCCCATAACATGGGTAACCTACGTCTTAATGGGCCTTTGCGTACTGTTTTTTGGACTGCAACTTTTCACTAAAAGCCAGATAGACCTGGATCTGCCCTTTATCTATGGCGGAAAAATCAATCAGGCCATACTAGCCGGCCAGTTATGGCGCTTTATCACGCCCGCCTTCCTGCATGGCAACATTTATCACATTCTGTTCAATATGTATGCTCTGTACATTTTGGGCAACCGGCTTGAAAACATCTATGGCCATGGCCGTTTTGCCGCGCTCTACTTTGTTGGAGCCTTTGGCGGCAATGTACTGTCATTTGTACTTTCAAAGGCCGACTCGCTGGGTTCATCTACCGCTATTTTTGGCCTTCTGGCCGCTAATTTGGTGTTGATGCTAACCAATAAGGAGTTTTTTGGGGACAACTTTAGACCCATTCTTTCAAACCTGATTTTCCTGCTTTTCATCAATCTCTCAATCGGTCTCATGCCCGGTTCGTCCATCGACAACTTTGGCCACCTGGGGGGCCTGATGGCAGGTGGATTTTTTGCCATCCTGGCGGGACCAAAATGGAAAGTTCAAAATGAAAACGGGTTGCTGCGCCTTAAAGACTCGCGCTCTCAAACAGAGATTTTGGTTGGATTGCTGCTTGTTTTCGCGGCATTCGTTATCATGGCCGCTATCCCATTCTTGAGTCGCTGACAATTCCTTACT
>WOZB01000196.1 GCA_011620445.1 Anaerolineaceae bacterium
CCGGTGGTCCCAACATGTCCCTCTTTGAGGTCAACCAGGCTGCCCAGATTATCAAAGAAACCGCTCATCCGGATGTAAACCTCATCTTTGGTGCTGTCATCGATGAGAACATGGGCGATGCCATCCGCATCACCGTGATTGCCACCGGTTTCGATAACGAGTCCGAGCAGCAGGTGGAAGCCGAGAAACAAGTCAATATTTTGGACGCTTTCAGCATGCTCGGTTCCCACCAGGCCCCTAATCGGGAAACCTATCGGGCACAGACCCAGCAGCCAGTTATGCGTCAGGCAGAAAAACCTGCCGATGAAGTTATGGCTGTCGCAGACGTGAATGATTTGGCAATGCCGGCTTTTCTGCGGCGCCAGATGAATCAGCGCGTCAGCCGTTAAGTCAGCAAGCTCCTTTTGCTTGTTCATTTACTCACCCTTCCGTCCGCAGATGGAAGGGTGAGGCCCAGTGATGTTTCTATTGGTTTCCGCAAGGATCTTCTCGCGTGGTTCACTTTTTATGCACGCCATTTGTTCTCTTGAGTAATATCTCCAAATAAGAATTCATCGCAGATATCAAAGTTCTCATAGGGTGCTAAGGCGCCCTCTTTAGCATATATCCAAATTTGTTAACCTTGAAGATATGAAGAATACCTGAAGCCAAATTTTTCTCCTACACGCAGAATGGCAATCTCTGAGGATGCAGGATTTCAAATAATCATCCGGAAAAATAAAGATTTTGTACGCATTTTTCAAAACCTGAATCGAAATAAACGAACCTTAAAGAAAGGTCAATTTTAAGGATTAATATTCGATTAAGCGTTGTCTTATCATGAGCGTGTGCTAAAATTCCTTCACCATATATTTGGTGTACGTCACATACACCCCCCACCTATGGGGGTAATCTCTCGGAGCAAACTATGAAGTGTCCTTACTGCCAAACTGATGAATCGAGTGTCGTCGACACTACCCATGATTCGCAGGGCGGTATCCGCAGACGGCGGGAGTGCAATGCCTGCCATCAACGCTTCAGCACTTATGAGCGCATCATCCTCAACACGCCGTTAATCGTCAAGCGTGATGGCACCCGCGAAGAATTCTCACGCGACAAATTGATGGCAGGCTTGCGAATCGCTTGCGCCAAGCGGCCAGTTTCAGGCCAGGCCCTTGAATCCCTGGTCAACCAAATCGAAGCCGACCTGCAAAAGCGCGGCCGGTCAGAAGTGAATTCGCGCGTGGTTGGCGATTTGGCAGTCAAAGGTTTGAAAGAATTGGACCATATTGCTTACGTGCGCTATGCCATCGTTTACTTGCGGATGGATGATCTGCATGCCATCCGCGAAGAAATCGATCACCTGCTGTCTGAAGAAGAAAAAGAATAATCCTTTTAAAGGAAAAAACCATGACCGATACAAATACGAAATCGGGCTTATTGCCCACCCCCCCGCTCCCCGCTGACTTGCCAGCCATTCAGCTCTCCGATAACTCACGCCAAATCCTGACTAAGCGCTACCTGCGCAGAGGCCAGGATGGTAAACCTGTAGAAACGATTGAGGAAATGTTCTGGCGGATTGCCTGGCACGTTGCAGACCTTGAAAACGTAGGGGAGGGCAAGGACGCGCTGGCAAGAGATTTTTACAACCTTCTGATTTCAAAATCCTTTTTCCCAAATTCACCTACTTTTACAGGGGCTGGCACCCCTCTCGGTCAATTGGCGGCTTGTTTTGTTTTGCCGATCTCCGATGATATGGGGCGGGCGGAAGACGGTATTTTCAGCACCTTGCGGGATGCAGCTCTCATCCAGCAGACCGGCGGTGGCAATGGTTTCAACTTCTCGCGCTTACGCCCCAAGGGTTCAAGGGTAAAGACCTCCGCGGGTGAAGCCACAGGCCCGGTTGGCTTTTTGAAAGTTTATGACCACGCTTTCGGCGAGATTGCCCAGGGAGGTACGCGGCGCGGCGCAAATATGGGCGTGTTGCGTATGGATCATCCCGATATCGAAGAATTTATCCACTGCAAAACCAATGAGTACGCGATCACCAACTTCAACATTTCAGTAGGCATCACGGATGCCTTCATGAAAGCAGTTGAAGCAGACACACTTTGGGATCTCCGTTTTCCGGATGTTTTTGCCCCGGAATACAAGGGCTTTAATGGCACCCTGGAAGCGGCTGAACGCCAGGGCATACCCATAAAAACCATCAAATCCGTGAGCGCAAGGCAGCTCTTCAATGAGTTCGTCTCCCAGGCTCACCACAATGGTGAACCCGGCGCCTTATTCCTGGATGCAGCTAACCGCGGCAACCCGGTACCGCACCTTTATGACCTGGAATCTACCAACCCTTGCGGTGAACAATGGCTGGGACCCTATGAAAATTGCTGCCTGGGTTCCATCAATTTGGCAGAACATCTTGGCGCGAACGGCAGCGTGGATTGGGAAAAACTAAGAACAAGCACGCGCCTGGCTACCATTTTCCTTGACCATGTGGTGGATAAGAATGCTTATGTTCCTGCCGTCCCGCAATTGCGCAAAGCGGCCTTGAACGCCCGCCGCATCGGCCTGGGGATTATGGGGCTGGCTGATTTAATGTATCACTGCGGTGTGCGCTACGGCTCACCTGAATCGCTTGAATTCTGCGGACAGGTGATGGAATTTGTACGCTATGTCTGTATGCAGACCAGCATAGAGCGGGCTGAACAGTTGGGACCCTTCCCTGCGATTAAAGGCTCCATCTATGACCCGGAACACCTGAAGTGGGTGCCGCCGACCCCACTGGAACCCTATAGTCGCAACTGGCAGCGCCCGGAGGTTGATTGGGATTCTATCGTTGCGGGCATTCGCGCTCACGGTTTGCGCAACGCCGCACAGACCACAATTGCCCCCACTGGCACTATCGGTACCGTTGCCGGCTGTGAAGGCTACGGCTGCGAACCCGTCTTCGCGCTGGCTTACGTGCGTCATGTTAATGACAATGGCAAAGACCTGGAATTGAACTACGTCAGCCCATCCTTCCAGCAAGCCCTGGATGGCACCGATCTGTCTGAAGCTACTAAGCAGGATATTATCAAACGCGTTATCAGCAATGGTTCCTGCCAGGGGATCATGGATCTGCCTGCGCCTATGCGCAATGTGTTCGTGGTTTCGGCTGATATCAGCGCCGAAGAACATATTCTGATCCAGGCTGCCTTGCAGCGCTTCGTGGATAATAGCCTAAGCAAGACGATCAACTTCCCGGCTGGCACAACCGAAGAAGATGTGGCCAAAGCCTTTATCATGGCCTGGAAATTGGGATGCAAGGGCATCACAGTCTACATCACTGGCTCGCGCGAGTCCGTTGTGCTGGAAACCAACGCCACCAAACAAAACAAAGAAGCTCCAGCCGCATCCGCTGCTGCTGAAAGCATCAAGATTTACGGAGAGGACGAAGCCGCTCCGCGCCTTTGGAAGGATTCCAAGAAACCCCGGCCACGCATCCTGCATGGGTATACCTACTCGATTGAGACGCCTTTGGGCAAGGCATTTGTGACGATCAATGAAAACGGCGGCAACCAGCCCTTTGAGGTCTTTATCAATACCGCCAAGGCAGGTTCTGAAACCGCAGCCCATAGTGAAGCTCTCGGCCGGCTGATTTCATATAATTTACGCATCTCCTCCCCTGTTGAACCCAGGCAGCGCCTCAAGATCGTGATGGAGCAGTTGGCTGGCATTGGCGGCGGCCGCTCGCTTGGCTTTGGCCCCAACCGGGTGCGTTCACTGCCTGATGGTATCGCCAAAGCCCTGGATGAGTATCTCTACCAGCAGCATTGGGAAAAGGAAGCCCCAACTTATGCCGCGCCCGAAGCGGGCTTTGAAGCCAACCTGATGCAAGAGCAAATTCCGCTTCCCAGTGATGGCCCCAAAGCCCACCCCATCGGCGAACTCTGCCCTGAATGCGGCCAGGCAACCCTTATTAACGAAGAAGGCTGCCGCAAGTGCTACACCTGCGGTCATAGTGAGTGTTAAGTAACCTTATATGTCTGTATTAACAAAGGGCTGCCCTATTACTTTTAGGGCAGCCCCTGCTTGTTTATTGTGGAGAAAGTATCCGGATTTTGTTAACTGATGGATGGGTTTATTTTAGTTGAAATCGCTTGACAAACCCGTTAGCTACTCGCTATGCTCCGCCCATTGGT